>CAKOKF010000127.1 GCA_934090775.1 uncultured Bacilli bacterium | reverse complement strand
TATCCTTGGATGCTTTTTTACTTACGATTGAACTTAGCATTAAACTTATCAATTGGACTTAAATTGTCTTTAGTACGGCTTAGAATAAGAGGCATCTCTTTAATACCTTTTTGGGCAATACTAGGAGTGTTTTCGTTATTAATGATAGTATCTTCTGCTTTACGATTATTGTTGATATCATAATGAACATCACTGATGGCTGCCATATTTAAACTTGGAAGCAATTGTTTAATATTAACATGAGTTATTATACCTTTATTAAAATTAAAGGTTATTTCTAAGGCAGAAGGTGTAGGACAAAGAATATCAGAAATAGTTGGAATATAAATGCTAAGAATACCATTGTTAACAGTGGTTTTATAATTATGATAATGACCATTTAAGATAATACTAGCACTGTTACTTAATAGATAACCTGTTTGGGTTGGATGATGTAAAACAATTCTATCATTTTTAAGACAAATTGTTTGTGAAGTATAATTTTTCATAACAACGTCTTGACGGTAATTAGCAAGAATATTTCTTAAATCAATACCTCTATTATTTAAGGCTGAAATATCATGATCACCACCAACAGCATAAGTAATTATACTTTTATCAAAAGGATAATTTTTTAGAAAATATTCAATTTGTTCATAGGGCTCACTAATGGTTTTTTCACCCTTAGAAAAAGTACCACCAATAATATCACCACCACATAAAATAGTATGAATAGAATTTTTAGCACAGTAGTCAAATACTTTATCTAAAAGTCCAGGATGCTCATCAATATTACCATAATGTATATCGGAAATAGCAATAACCTTAAGAGAATAAGAACCAGGAGTAGTAAACAACACAATGTCTTTTTCTGTATTAAGTTCATTCATTTCTCCTAAACTAAAAACTTGCTTATAAAGAATATCCCCTGTTTCATAGTAAGTTTTTTTAAAAGTTATGCCTTTATTTTGAAGGACAGTTAAATAATTATATAATTGTTTATTAGAAATATTTAAAGTTTCACAAATTTCATTACATGTTTTTCTTTGTTTAATTAAATTTAAAAGTAATTCTATTTTCTCATTCATTATAATTCCTCTTTTATAAGTTTTTATATAGTATCATACTAGTATTTTAAATGCAATTCATTTTTTTTAAAGTTTAAAATATCATATATTAGGTGATAATTATGAAAATTTGTGTATATGCTATTTGTAAGAATGAAGAAAAGTTTATAAAAAGATGGTATGATTCGGTAAAGATGGCGGATGGAATATATGTTTTAGATACAGGTTCTACTGATAATTCTGTTAAGTTATTAAAGTCTTTAGGAGTTACGGTTAAACAAGAAATAATAAAACCATGGCGTTTTGATGTAGCCAGAAATAAGTCTTTGGAAATGATACCTGCAACTTGCGATGTCTGCGTTTGTCTAGATTTAGATGAAGTTTTAGTAAGTGGTTGGTATGAGGTGATACAAGCCCTTTGGAAGGATGGCTTAACGAGAATTAGATATGTTTATAACTGGTCTTTAGATAAAAATAATAATCCCATAAT
>CAKOKF010000126.1 GCA_934090775.1 uncultured Bacilli bacterium | reverse complement strand
ATTTTGCCGTTTATTTTAATGGGTGCTACTGCTTTAGCTGTACTTTCATCTAATCCAGTTGTTAAGGCTAAGCAAGTAACAATAACGGAAGAACCAGTTGCCTATATACAAGGATATTCTCAAACTACTAATACTTATACAGTTAGTTATGAGGGAGGAACTTACGAAATTGACGGTGATATTGTCGAAGGCTATGCCCAAAATATTAACTTAAATGAATCAACAGCAGCCTTAAATAATCAAAATGATATTTCTCAACTTGGCAATGGTGAAGGAAAACATATTCATTTAAGTGATGGTAATTATAAAGAGGGAGATTATTTAATTACTGGGTTTGCTGTATATGATAATAATGGTAATCTATTAGGAGCTCTAGAAGATTTAGATGGTGATAAACAAATTGATAAAACTAATACTAAAGTTAGTGATATAAATAACAATTTAAAAGATTATGTTAACAAAATATTAAGTGAGCATCCAGGATTATCAATGGATGACATAGATATTAAATTACACTTTGGTTCAAGTAAAGAAGCCCCACGACTTGGTTGGATAGACATGAGTGACTTAATTAAAAATGGTAATTTAAAGAGCAATAATGTTCATGGCATTAATAAGTATTCTGGTAGTACTAAAGATCCTAAAAATGCTACTATAACTAAAGAAGATGGAACAGTAGTATCATTTTCTCTAGTGGATAGTAATGGTAAATATTATGAGACCGGTTCAACTGTTAAAGGGTCAGATGGATTAGATTATGTTATTTTAGAAACTGATAAAAAAGTAACTAATGTTGAAGAACAAAAAACTACAACTAAAGAAGTAAAAAGTGTAGTAGATGTGGAAAAACCAAATAACTTTGTAATTGTACCTGCCACTATAGCTTTAGTAGCAGCCGGAGCACTTGGACTAGCAAGTGAACTTGCCGCTCATAAACTAAATAAAAAAGAAGGTAAAGATGTAACTTTTGCTACCCATCAAAATGAAGAAGTATATGAAGAATATTTAAAAAAATTTAAAGAAGCCAAAGAAGAATATAAAAAGAATAGCCCATTCCAAAAAGTATTAAATCTATTAACGAAGGGTAAAAAAACATTAAAAAGATTAACACCAGAAGATACATTAAAAATGCAAAAAGTAGAAGCTGTAAAGAAAATATTTAGTCAAAGATATAATACTGATATAACTATGGAATTACAAAAGGATGGATACTTAGTAACAATGTTAGATGGTAAATCAATAAAACTAAGTGATAGTGATATAGATAAATTATATAAAGCAGGACTTAATAGTGAAGTTGTTGCTAGTAAGAGCTTATAAGGAGGAAAAATGGAATTTTTAGAACCAGGCGAAATAGCTACTTTAGAAGAAAATAAAGAATTTATTTGTTTAGCTGCAAAGAATTTAAATGGAAATAACTACGTATATTTAATTAGTAATTATAAACCATTAGAAGTAAGATTTTGTAGACAGTATATAGATAATGGAGTTCTTAAAATGGATATTATAACTGATCCTAACTTAAAGAAAGAACTATTAGAATTATTTATACCAAAAGAGGAAGCATG
>CAKOKF010000125.1 GCA_934090775.1 uncultured Bacilli bacterium | reverse complement strand
GAAAATTGTAAATAATTGTAAATTTTGAAAAATATATTTTTGTTTTTAGTTTAGAAATTATGGTTAGTAGAGGTAAAAATGAAGAAATTTCGTAAAGATAAGTATTTAAGAAAATTAAAGATTAGAAGATGGTTGCAAAACTATTCAAGATATTTATATATTGGCGTATAGTTCGTATTAACGGTGATAATACAGTTCGAGTTATATATGATGGAACAATTGCCCATGTAAATGGTGACTCAAGTGAAGACCGCCGAGTTGGTACTAGTGTATTTAATAATAATCATAATGATAATATGAAATTAATGTGTCCGCAACAAAATGATGCTTTTACGGTAAGTGATACTACTAATGGCAATGGCGATCTAACTTATCCAATAGGTCTTTTATGCTCAAATGAAATATTTTTAGCCGGTGGTTGGGATGAGATCAATACTGGTTATTATCTATTCTCAAAGCAAGTTTGGTGGGCTTTTTCACCTTTACGTTCTAATGGTCTTAATGTTAGTGTACGTAATGTGCAGTTGGATGGAGACGCGAATAGCTATAATAGTGTGAACTACTCTTACGGTGTCCGTCCAGTATTAAATATAAGGGCTGAGATATTAAAATATGGTGATGGTACATCAAGTAACCCATATCATTTATAAAGTATTGAAATTTATGATGGAAGATTTACTTCTATCTTTTTTCATATATTTTACATTTTAGTCTTGACTTAGAGCTAACTCTATGTGCTATATAATAAATGTAATAGTTGAAGGAGTAATAAAAATGATAAAGCAAACTGCAGGAAGAGAGCAACTAGGAGAATTAGCTCCTAAGTTTGCTCATTATAATGATGATATCTTATTTTGAGAAAATTGGAATGATACTTCTATTGATTTAAAGATAAGATGTATTATTACGATTGTATCTTTAATGTCTATGGGTATAACTGATAATTCTTTAATGTATCATTTAGAAAATGCGAAGAAAAATGGTGTATCTAAGAATGAAATGGTTGGCGTTGTAACTCATGTTGCATTCTATGCTGGCTGGCCGAAAGCATGGGCTGTATTTAATCTTTTAAAAGAAGTTTATAAAGATTAAGGAGATTATGAAAATGAAAAGAAGTTCGGGAATATTATTGTGGAAAAAAGAAAATAATCAATATTATGTTTTACTAACTCATTTTGGTGGACCTTATTGGGATAAATTAGATAAGGGTGCTTGGTCAGTCCAAAAAGGCTTAGTAGAACCTAATGAAAAGGTTTTAAATGCTGCTATAAGAGAAAGTAGTGAAGAAACTAATTTGATTTTAAATAATAAAATAGGTTATTTAGCATCAAAAAAAGTATCTAATAATAAACTAGTCATTATGTTTGATAGTTATTTTGATGGTGATATTTCTAATTTTAAAAGTAATAGCTTTACTTTAGAATGGCCACCTAAGTCTGGTAGTATTAAAGAATTTCCTGAAATGGATAAAATAAAATGGTTTACTTTAGAAGAAGCCCTTACTTATATTAATCCAAGTCAGACATTCTTTATAAAACGACTAAAAGAAAAACTAAGCTTAAAAGACCAAAATAATTAGAATAAAAATTATATTAAATTAAATTTATATATTTCTAAAAAAAGTTTATAATAATTTAAGAAATATATTAGAAAATAAGAAAA
>CAKOKF010000124.1 GCA_934090775.1 uncultured Bacilli bacterium | reverse complement strand
AGAAGTTGGTAAAATTATTAATATTTTAGTTACTTCTAAACTTGATATTTCATGTTAAGAATTATATACTCGTATTATGACAGGAGATTTTATGGATAATACGGGTTTTATTTTGGCTTTTTTAAGAGATTTAGAAAAAGAAATGAAGAAAATTGGTCTGAAGTCGGTAATTGATTTGAAGATTTTAAAGAGGGATATGTTTTTAGAAGATCCTAATACTTTAGGGGTGATGTTTGTTAAGGGAATGCCTACTTACATTTTGACTTCACAAGGACGTATTAAGATTTTAGGTGAGGCTTTTCGAGGAAAAAATTTAGAATTAGATAAGAAGAATAATTATGTAAATTTATTTTTTCAAAAGTATGAATGTAAGCTTTCTAATAATTTAAAAGGGTCTGCGGTTTATAGTATTAAAAAGGTACCGATGAGTAAAAATGAACTTGATGATATTAAGTTGGTAAGAAATTTTGATAAAAAAGATGAAAGTAGAAGACAGGTTTCATTGGTTGAGCATGTTAATTTTAATGAACACCAAAGGTTAAAGATGGGGTTGGAAGTTAAAAGATTTGTTATGTATGAGCTGGGCTATTTAAGTGGTAGGTATAATCCTAAAGACGGTTTTATGGGGATTGATTGGTATGTAAAGACGGGCAAACTAGATGGAAATATGGACGCTAATAAGATTTATTTATGTGAAGATGATATAATTAACATTGGTAACTTAGTAGAAATGGCAATTGTTAATGTTGGGATGCCTAGTGAAAGTTTTAGTGGGAATATTAGAGATTTTTGTTATACTTTACTTTTGGGGTTACAGTTATATATTGATGATATTGAGATGGTTGCTACTAAGAGGGATAAGTATAAGAAGCAACTCACTAAATATTTGGCTTACTTTACTTTAGAACCTAAAGAAGATCGAGGTCTAGATTTTATTTATGATTATAATAAGACTTTCTTAAATGGCATTGGGGTTTTAGAGATTGTTAAGGATAGCCAGGTGCTTTACGGGTTTAGTGATGATGGTAATATTAGAATTGATAAGTATAATGGGTTGAGTTTGGAGAGAAAGTACGGTAAGAAGTGTAATTAAATAGCTAATTATTTTATGAATAGAGGATATTAATTATGTTACAGTTAAAAAAGTTAAATTTTAATGATATTGAAAAAGAATATAAAGCAATTATAAGTATTCCAAACATGGAAAATGGCTTTGAAAATAAATATTTTAATGTTACTTTTGAAGAATTTAAAAGTAAGGTTTTTCCTATGTTAATTAATAATTCAAACGGTATTGATTTAGAAGAAGGCTATGTTCCTGATACTTATTATTTTTTATGGGATAATGAAGATATAGTTGGACTATTTAAAATAAGACATTATTTAAATGATTTTTTAAGAAATGGACCTGGACATATTGGGTATTGTGTTTTAAAAGAATATAGAGGTCAAGGTTATGCAACTAAGGGACTTAGATTAGCTATTGAAGAAGCTAAAAAAATAATACCGGAAGATGAAATTTATATGTCTATTAATAAGGATAATTTAGCTTCTTTAAAAGTTCAAGAAAAGTGTGGAGCGGTGGTTGTTTCGGAAACTGCTGATGGTAGTGGGTATTTAACTAGAATAAAGTTGTAATTATTAAAATATTTGCTATACTTTTAAGTTTGACAGTTTTTGAAAGTTAAAATCTCTCAATTCCTGTAAATATAAGGGCTTGAGAGATTTTTATGTTCTCTAAAAAATGCGTACCATGACTATTATTTTAGTATTAAAAATTCTTTTAATATTTTAATAAATTGAATGATATAAAATAAACCCAAAAGACAATTT
>CAKOKF010000123.1 GCA_934090775.1 uncultured Bacilli bacterium | reverse complement strand
AAAAATAACTCAGTTAAAACCGAGTCATTTTCTTATAATATTTGTTTCACATCATTGACTAATGTACAATATTAGCTCAATAAAATATAACTATTCTCCAGGCGTTGTTGTATCTTCAGGTTCTATTGTACAATTTTTTTTACCGTCGCCACCTAGAGCATATTCCCAACAGCATCTCCAGCCTTTAGCATCAACAGCATTATCACCATTGTTTGTTTTATCAGTACTTGAATTTTTTTCAGTAGCTGCAACAGCGTCTAATACTACGCCAACGATTGATGGAATAAAGAATATTAAGACAGCCCCAACGCAACGCATTGCAAATGATTTTAAGTTTTTTGTTACTTCATCTGGTTTACTAGCAACAACAGATTTACCTACATCTAACATACCAAATACGATTAATAATAATGGAATAGCAATCTTAAAAATAGTTACAACATATCCTACTAATCGTAATAAAGGTGCTAGGTTACCACAAACGGTTCCTTGACTCATAAATATCTCCTCATTTCTCTAAATAAATATTACACTAAATCATAGACATTGTCAAGAAAATTACTCGTCTTTAACAATACCAAATAATTTGCCTACTGGCTTTTTAGCCCCACCAGTTGGTGTTTGTTTATCAAATCCCATTTTATATAATAAATTATTAAGAATTGGATTTCTTTCTTTCTTATCATCTAATGGTGGAATTGATTCAAATACTTTACAACGTGATTCATATTCAAAGTCTTTAATATCTTTATCAGATAATAAACACTTATTTAATATTATTTTATAATTTTTCATTTTCGTTAGAACCATTCGATCGGCTCTAATAAGTTTATTTAATTTAATAGTACTAGGTTCTATTAAGTGTAATACTTCACTAATTGATGCTGCTTTAGGTGATTCATTAATATCAACTAAAATGACATCATAGGTATTATTAGGATTCTTAATAATTGAATCTAATTCACTAGTAGTTACACTACGCATATCTTGATCATTAAAGTACATAAAATCATTTTTATCGACTTCAATGGCCAATGTTTTATAATTATTTTCTAATTGTTTTTTTAACATATAGGTTAATGTAGTAGCCCCAGCATGTTCAGTTAAATTCTTAATAGCTATTACTCTACTTCCCATAAAGACTCTATTAATAGAGTTATTTAAGAAGTTAGAATTCATACTACCCGGTTCTAAATTAATATTCATATTAGCATTAGGATTTCCTCCTAACATATGATATCTAGCAACATCTTTATATGTATTAGGATTATCAATTAAATAAACTAAAGAATCAATATTTCTTGTAAAGTTATAGATTCCCATGGATACTAATTCTGAAAGATAAGTTGGGGAATTTACTTCTTTAGAATCATCAAGAAGCAATATAACTTTATTCATATCTAATCCAAAAGATAACTTTTGAATATTATTTATATCTTTATAATTTTTGACAGCTGTTATATCTAAAATCATCTTATTAAAGAAGAAGTTTTGAAAATTACTAACGATGACATCGGCATCGTATTCACCACGCACGTTTTTTATTATATCGATGGGCAAGTTAGTTAGCATTTCACTATAACGATTAGAAATTATAACATTCATATATTTGGTTCCTTTCTTTAATATCTAAATAGACACCTGGTGCTATTGCAGTCATATGTTGCATCCATTTCAATAGTTGTTCCGTTTGCACCAAAATCTATTATATCCCCAATGACAGGCAAATTCAATGAAAAGAATAAATTAATATTGTAATAACTTCTACCTAAATTTTCTTCATAATAGTTTGTTACTTTTTCAACACAATAATAATATTTTTTGGTATCACCTTCGGCAACATAGTTAAATGCTTCATTATCAGTACGGGTAAGACTATTAGCTCCATAAGTACCAGCTTTACAA
>CAKOKF010000122.1 GCA_934090775.1 uncultured Bacilli bacterium | reverse complement strand
TTCATCATCAATAATGACAAAATCAGTTATATTGGGATTAGATTTTAAATATGCTTTAATTTCTAAACTACGGTTTTCTTCGACATAGGGAGTCAAGTCATAAATACTCAAACCATTATTTTGTAAAATTTTGATATACTTTTCTAAATAACTGCCCTTAATATTTTTAATTTTTTCTCTTTGGAAAGGATATTTATTGGAAGTTGTTAATACGATTTTAGCATTAGTTAACTTAATTATCTTTTTTAATACTAAGACATTTTTAGGATCTATTAAATCAGGATGATACCAATTATTTAAGACACCATCTAAATCAAGAAATATTATCTTCATTTGGAATCTCGTCTTCTACTTCCTTAGCTTCTTTTTCATAAAGTTTTTTATAGGTAGCACTCGTTTTTAATAAAGTTTTATGATCCCCTATGGCTTCCACTTGACCAGCATTAATAACAAAAATTTTATCCGCATCAATTACGGTTGACAAACGATGAGCAATGATAAGAATAGTATATTCGCCTTTTAAATTGCTAATAGCTTGTTGAATTTTAGTTTGAGTTTCGTTATCTAGAGCACTAGTTGCTTCATCAAATAATAAGATTTCCGTTTTTAAAAGTAAGGCTCGGGCAATCGCAAGGCGCTGTTTTTGACCGCCTGATAAAGTGACGCCACCTTCACCAACGATAGTATCATATTTATTTGGTAAAGATTCAATAAAATCATCTAGGCAAGCTAAATGACAAGCTTCTTTTATTTCTTTTTCCGTTGCATCTTTTTTTATGACTTTTAAGTTATCCATAATACTCATATTAAAGATATAAGCATTTTGACTGATTACCGACAAATTACCACGAAGACTGGATTTTTCTAACGTATTGATATCAACACCGTCAAAAGTTATTGTACCGCTGTTTACGCGTTCCAAGGCACTAATTAAGTTAAAGATAGTTGTCTTACCTGAGCCAGATGGTCCAACAAAGCCAATTGTTTCATTAGCATTTATTTTAAAATTCATATTTTTTAGGACTGGCATATTTTCTTCATAAGCAAAACATACATTTTTAAATTCAATATTACCAGCAAATTTTTTTAGTTTTTTAGTACCAAATTTTTCTTTAGCAAATTCATCTTCTTCTAAGATTCCAAAAATACGATTAGCTGCTAAATTAAATTGTTTAATAATTTCAAATATTTCTTCTATCCAATCAGCTGTCCATAAAATTCTATCATTATAATTATAAATAATAATAGCACTTTCAATACTTAGAGTACCGATACTTAAAAAGACAAAAATAAATATTCCTACAAGCAAATCGCCAACATCTCTTATCGAACCCCCAAAAAAGCGTAAAATAGCTCTTTGTCTTTGATACTTATATGATACTTTATTAGTTTCACTCATGTAATCATTTGCTTTGGCAAGGAATGACTCTTCAGCATCTAAGATTTTAACATCTTTAGAACCTCTAACTATTTCCGAAATAAAACCACCAGTACGTTCTTTACTCTTTTTCCATTCTTTACGATTTTTATAATTAATACTACTGGCAAATTTATTATAAATAATAATAATAATCATTAAAGCTACATAAATTAAGCCTAAACACCAATTTATAAAGAAAACGGTAACAAGAACTCCTAAATTACCAATTATACTAACAAAATAATCGATTAATGAAGTAAAAATATCTGTTAAGTTATCGGTATCACCATTAATTCTTTCAATAAAGACACCACTAGAATTATTATTTAAATCTTGTTGAGTAATTTTTAAAGTTTCTCTTACCAACTCTACTTGTAAGTTTCTTCTTACATCATAATAAAATTTATTATAAAAATAATTGTAAGCTAAACGACTAAAATTACGAAATATTTCTATAACAAAAATAAGCAAAACAAGAACAAGTACTTTTTGATAATTATTACTTGTTAAAGCAAGTATTC
>CAKOKF010000121.1 GCA_934090775.1 uncultured Bacilli bacterium | reverse complement strand
AATTAGCTATTTTTATTAATTTTTAAATTATTAACTCGTACTGTTATTACTTTCAAGATTCTTTTCCAAATAACCATTAAACATATCAGGTACTCTACCCATTATCATTCTCGATGCTAGCAAAATTTCATAATCACTATTAACCGCTTCATCTAAACTAAAATAAATAACATTAGAAACAAAACTAACCTTTAAATAAACTTCAATTAAAGCATTATTTAAACCATAATTAGTTACTTTAGTTTTAATACCCGTTAAAACATTACTATTAAGAACTAACTTTAAAGGAATTCGATAACCTAAATTATTAAGTAAAATATTAGAACTAGCAAGACCAATCGGATATCTTAATACCATTTGACCTCTTTTATTTTTGGCATAAGAATCAACATCACCATAATTATTGCTTTTACTCTTTAACTCTTTAACAATACTACTCATTAACTCATAAGACTTAGCCGTATTAATATTAATATTCATAATTTCTTCATTTTTATTCTTATCTAAAGAAATTAAATCATCAATTAAATTACTTCTTAATTCTTGAGTATCTAAATATTCCTCAACTAATAAATTATCATAATAAACAATATTATTCTTAACAATATTAATTAATTTAGGACTTATTAACTTTCCTAAACTATTAATTGACCATATAACTTCAAATAAAATTAGTATGATATATATCCATAGAAAATTAACTTTTTTTCGACTCTTAAACTTTTTCATACTAATATATATTATAAAAGAGAAGAATTATTATCTCATTTTCTTCTCTCTTTTAAATCTTCTTTATCTAAAAATTAATTCCTAATCTACTTAAAATACCTAAATCTAATATTCTATCTAGTACAAATACTGTCCCTATAATAACTGCAATAACTATTAAAAAAATTAAAATTTTAACAAATATACGGGGTTTAGTAGCTTCTTTTAAATCATCAAAATCTTCAAAATCATCTTTAGTAAATATTTGCGTTGTCGTAAGTTCAATACTATCCGTAAATTCATCAGTATCATCTCTACTTACTACTTCCGTAGTATCAAATTCATCAGTACTATTTAAATCAATATCATCATACTTATCTTCTTTATCAGCTAAATCATCATCTTTTATTTTAGCCCCAACTACTTTAGTATCTTCATCATTACCAGTTAACTCGCTTAACATATCCATTGGTTCATTAGAGTTCGTATCATCTAAATCAAAATCATTTAACAAGTCATTACTTTCTTTATAATTATCACTATTTTCTTTTAATAAAGAATCAAAACCTTCTTGTTCTTTTAAATTTATAGTATCAATAAGTTCAATTAGTTTCTTAGAATCACTACTTACTTTACTTTGATTATTAAATTGTTTATTTTCTACTTCTTTATTATCATTTTCCTTAATATTTAAACCATCTAAAATAGAAACATTTGTATCACTTAGTTTCTTTAATCTTTCAACGCCATAATCAGTATCATCATCCTCTTTAGCTTTATTTAATATATCATCCAAATTATATTCCCTAGTTTCTTCTAAATTAATTTCTCTATCTACTGGTTTATGATTAACATCTTTTAAAGTATGACTACTAGGATCACGATATTTTTTATCAAGCATACTTTTTAATTTTTCTACATCAATAGTCGTAGTATTAGATTCTATAACTTCTTCATCAGTTTTAGGTTCTATATCATCTATATTAGAAGCATCAATCCTCTTATATAAATTAGCATTTTTTCTTACGCGACTAGGTGTATTATTATAATCATTCATGTTCATATCATTACCTCAATTACTATTCATTAATAACATGATAGCATAATTTGTCGTTTTTTGGTATTACTAATTTACTTTTTTCTATAATTATTGGTATAATTACATAGGAGGAAAAATAATGAAAAAATTAATAGTAGATGATAATGTTTGTATTGGTTGTGGTATGTGTGCTGCCATGGATGATGAACATTTTATGATAAACGATAATGGTTTATCAGAAGTTAAAAGTCAAGAAAATCTTGAAAGTGAAACTTTAAAAAATGTTGTTGATAGTTGTCCAGTGAGTGCTATTAAATTAGCTGAAGAAGAAAC
>CAKOKF010000120.1 GCA_934090775.1 uncultured Bacilli bacterium | reverse complement strand
AAAATTAATTATAGTGAGACTAGCGAAAATCTAACTAAATATGATAGAATATATTATGAAAAAGATGCGACTGCTAGTACTGTTAAATATGAATTAGAGTCGATAGGGTATAAATGTGATTAGAAAGAAGTATTATGAATTATACATTTTATATAAATGATTTTGAAGGTCCCCTAGATCTTCTTTTACATCTAGTTAAACAATCAAAAATGAATATTTATGATATTAATTTATTTGATTTAATTAAAGAATATTTAGATTTTATTAATGAAATGCAAGAATTAAATATTGATGTTGCTAGTGAATATTTAAGTATGGCTAGTGAACTAGTACATCTTAAAAGTAAGATGTTAGTTAATAAGAATGATGATAATGAAGAAGATACTGATGATGAATTTAATATTAAGAGTGAAGAAGACTTACGAAATAAGTTATTAGAATATGAAAATATTAAAAATATAACTAGTCAGTTTAAGAATTTAGAATCCAAAAGAAATGAAATATATACAAGACTTCCTGAGAACTTAAAAGAGTATTATGAAAAAGAAGAAATACCTAAAGGTTTATATGATGCTGATATTCTTTATAAAGCCTTTTTAGAAGTAGAAAAAAAATTAAAACTATTAAAACCTTTAGATACCACTATTACTAAAAAAGAAATAAGTGTTGAAGAAAGAACTAAAGAAATAAAGGATATCTTAAGATTAAGAGGTAAAGTAGACTTTTATTCTTTATTTAGTATTAATACTAAAGAATATATAGTTATTACTTTCTTAACAATTCTTACGATGAGTAAAAATAAAGAATTAAAGATTATGCAAGAGGACAATTTTAGTCCTATTATTGTGGAGGGTTTAGATTATGAATAAAGAAGGTGTCTTAGAAGGCCTATTGTTTGTAGTAGGAGATGATGGTCTTACTTTAAAACAAATTAGTGAGTTATTAGAGGAAGATATTGATACTTGTAAAGAAATCTTACTTTCTTTAAAACAATCGTATGAAGCGGAAAATAGAGGTATTAGAATTAGTTATTTAGGTGATGCTTTTAAATTAACAACAAAAAAAGAGCATAAAGATTATTATCAAAAGTTAATAGTAAATCCTAATACTAATACGTTATCTCAAGCTGCTTTAGAAACTTTAGCTATTATTGCCTATAATCAACCCATTACAAGAATTGAAATTGATGAGTTAAGAGGCGTTAATAATACTTGGTTACTTCGCAAATTAGTAGCAAAAGGGCTTATTAAAGAAGTTGGTAAATCAACAATGCCAGGACGTCCTAATCTTTATGGAACAACTAGTGATTTTCTAGATTATTTTGGTCTTTCTACTATTAAAGATTTACCAAAAATAGAACATGAAAAAGAAGAGAAAGTAACTGGTGACTTATTTAATTCTATTTATAAAGAAGAAGTAAAAGATGAAAATAACTAAAGAAAAATTTAATGATATAACGGATATTAGTTTAGATAATAATACTTATGAAGCCTGTGATTTTAGTAATTTAGAATTTGACTATGAAATTATATCGCAAGCTAAGTTTATAGATTGTAATTTTAGTAACTGTAATTTTACGGAATGTGGCCTGCATAATTGTAGTTTTAAAAATTGTAATTTAATTGGTACATCACTCATTAATTGTACTTTAAAAAATGTTAGTATTCTTAATTGTCTTGGTTCTTATTTAAATATTGGTAATAGTAATTTAGATAAAGTTGATTTTAACGATAGTAATTTAAAAGAAATGCGTCTTATAAATAATCGCTTAAAAAATACATGTTTTAATACCTGTAATATGAGTAAATTAACTCTTTCTAATACTAAATTAAATGGTATTGATTTATCTACTTGTGATATTAGTGGCATGATTTTTAAAACTCTTGATGTTGTTGGTTGTCAGGTATCTCCTAATCAAGCCGTTGAAATAATTAAAAACTTTGGTATTATAGTAAAATTTTAGTATCTATTTATTAGAATATTTGCTATAATACTTATATGCCTGTGTGGCGGAATTGGTAGACGCGCTGGACTCAAAATCCAGTGGTAGCAATATCGTGTGGGTTCGAGTCCCACCACAGGCACCA
>CAKOKF010000119.1 GCA_934090775.1 uncultured Bacilli bacterium | reverse complement strand
ATTTTCAAACGGCTTGGTTTGTGGAGTGTTTGATAAGTGAAACTTTAATTATTCATTTTATCAGGACATCCAAAGTTCCTTTCGTTCAGTCAAAAGCAAATCCTATATTAACGTGTTTAACAACAGTTACGATAGTAGGGACAATACTTGCGCCAATAGTTTTACATAATATTAAATCTTTTCATTTTGAATTATTGCCACCATTATACTATGTGCTAGTAGTAGGCTTAACTGTTTTATATGTGATTTTCGTTCAAATTGTAAAGAAAATATACATTAAGAAATTTGGAAACTGGTTGTAAAATATCTAAATTTCTACCTTAAAGTAAGTAGCTAACAAAAAGGGCATACTTACTTTTTTGTTCTTTCATAAAGAAAATAAAATTCGATTGTAGATTATATTGTTTCGTAAAATTGTAAGAATATTAATTTTGTATCATACAGAGTATAAAATTTTCCTTAAAATTATAATTTGAATAATTACGGATGTTTAGTATAATAATAACAGATTAATGTATTTACTAATTTAGTATGAAAATATATTTTTAAAAAAGTAAAGACAGCAAGCACTGTAAAAAAAGGCGTGAGGAAAATGATAAAATTATCAAAAATAATAGAAGCCCTAGAAGATGTTGATATTAATATGACCGCGTATTATAATACTAAAACAAATGAAATACTGTGGCAAAATGCTATTGAGCCAGAATATTCGACTTATAAAAAAGAGGATGAGTTTAATGATGCAATAATCTTTATGTTTGATTTTACTTCTAAAAATGATTATGATATTATGCTTCAGTTTATTTATACGATAGATAACATTGAGTTAAAAATGTTTTTGATATCTCAAGTAAATGGTCGTGGTGCCTTTAAAAGATTTAGAATAGCTATTGATACTTATAGTTTAACTGAAAAATGGTATAAGTTTAGGAATGAAAAATATAAAGAAATGGCTATCAATTGGTGTGAAGATAATCACATTAAATATGAAAAAGATTGTTAAATATAATGTTCTGACAATTTATAATTAATAGGAGATGGTATCTATGAATGAAAAAAAATTGGACTCAAGTATTAACGAATATATAGAAGAAGTAAAACCAAGCAATTATATTAAAAAGTCACAATGGGAGATGGCCATCGGACTGCAAGAAGTAGATAATTTGAAGCCTTCTAAATATCTTGAAAGTCTTGTGAATAATAACATTACTGGGAAAATGACTCTTTTAGAAGTAGAACAAAGCTTAAAAAAATATTATCTTGAAAAAGATTCTAACAATGACATTAACACAAATGAATTAGAATGTGACTTTGTATCCGCAAGAATTGTAGAATTATTACAGGAAAAAAAGTTTGAATTATCAGTAGATTATTTAAAGTATGTTCACAAATATCTTTTTCAGGACGTTTTTTCTTTTGCCGGCGAATTTAGAAAAATTAATTTTTCTAAACATGAAAAAATACTAAATAATGATTCTGTCCCTTACGGTGACTATAAAATATTAGAAGCTTCTTTAAATTATGATATTTCTTTAGAAAAAGCAAAAAATTATAAAGAAATGTCTATAGTTGAAGTCATTAATAGTATGGCAACATTTTCTTCTAATATATGGCAGGTTCATCCTTTTAGAGAAGGTAATACCAGAACAACCGCTTTATTTATTGAAAAATATCTTATTAGTTTAGGATATAATGTGGATAACACATTGTTTAAAAATAAATCGGTTTATTTCCGAAACGCTTTAGTAAGAAGTAATTATTTTAATGATGAATTAGACATAAAAGAGGATAAGCAATACCTAATAAAATTTTATGAAAATCTTTTGTTAGGAAAAAATAATAATTTACATTCAAGAGATTTAATTGTTCAAAATTTATTTATTAATAAAAATGAAGATACTTTGAAATAAAGTGCTTTTTTTATGTAAATAAACGCCAAAAATAGTTATTGAAAATATATTTGCTAATACCCTGCAGGGGTGTTATAATGCTTTTAGCAGAGCTAAAAAAACTCTAAAATAAGTTAGGAGTCTTTATGTATGTAACTTACAGTAAAATAGATGGTATCCATTGTGATAATTATCGTAAAAAGATAAAAGAAAAATTATTAAAAGAGA
>CAKOKF010000118.1 GCA_934090775.1 uncultured Bacilli bacterium | reverse complement strand
AAAATATTTGGCTTATTTTCATCGTACCCGTCCAAAAAACTCTTATATTCTCCATTCTTCTTAGTACCTAAAACGCAATCTAAATTTACATTATTCATACTTCTAAAAATACTATTATCAATATCGCTATTAACTTTTCTTAAATTTTTAATTAACTCTTTAATTTCTTTTCGCTTACTAGTCCCATCATTTATTAAAGAGCACCCTTCTGTAAAACGACAAGCACAATTTATAAATACTAAATCATTACTATCACGCCATGAAATAATATCAGCTTCCTTGACCATATATAAAGGTCTAATTAATTCTAAACCTTCAAAGTTAGTACTATGTAATTTAGGTAACATCGTCTTAACTTCTGACCCATAAAACATGGAAAGTAAAGTCGTTTCAATGACATCATCAAAATGATGACCGAGTGCTATTTTATTACAGCCTAATTCTTGAGCCTTATTATATAAATGCCCCCTTCGCATCTTAGCACATAAGTAACAAGGACTCTTGCTATCAATCGTACTTACTACATCAAAGATATCGGTATTAAATATTTCTATTGGAATATTGAGTAACTTGGCATTGTCAATTATATATTGCCTATTATAGTCATTGTACCCCGGATCCATCACCACATAATGAGCTTCAAACTTAACCTTACCATGTCTTTCTAGTTCCTGGATACACTTAGCTAGCAAAAAAGAATCTTTCCCTCCACTTATACACACCATAATCTTATCGTTTTCTTTGATAAGTTCATAATCTTTAACTGCTTTTGTAAATCTACTCCATATTTCTTTACGATACTTTTTTATAATACTACGTTCTATCTCTTTATACTTTTCCATATCTTCTAAGCCTCACTTTCTAATTATTTCTTTCTTACATTTCTATTATTTTTACCAACAAACTATTTATTTTTTATTCCTTATAATATTCTTTATAAATATCATCAAATACTTTTAAAAATCCCTCTACTTCTTCTTGTTTGGTCAAATGGGACAAACTAACCCTAATAGCCGTACTAGCGATTTGCTTATCTTTCGTTAAAGCATACACTAACTTAGAAGGACTTTCGACTGGACAACAACTCGTCTTTGCCGAAACATATATCTCCCTATCTTCTAAACTTTCCACTACTTTTAAAGATTTAACATTTTTAATACTAAAATTAATGGTAAAAGGTAAACTATTATCTCGACTATTAATAATAACATTTTTATATTGGTTTAATTTATCCTTAATTAATACATTTAATTTTTCTACATAATTATAATTATTATCTATATTTTTTAAAGCTAATTCTATCGCCTTATCTAATGCACCAATACTAGGTAACTCGGGCGTTCCCGCGCGATAAATAGTCGTTGACTTGCCACCATCCATTTGTGGTACTAATCCTATTTCTTTTCTCTTAATAAGTAAACCAATTCCCGTTAACCCATAAAACTTATGGGGTGCTAAAGTAACTAAATCAGGAATAGTTAAATCTAGATTAATCTTACCAAAGCCTTGCGTCGCATCCGTATGTAATAAACAATGGGGATAATTTTTTAAAACTTCTTTTATCTTAGCTATCGGTTGTACTAAACCCATCTCACTATCAACACTGCAAATACTTACTAAGATAGTATCATCTCTTACCATCTTTTTTAAAGCCTCAATATCAATTAAACCATCATTTCTAACTGGGACTACTTCAACTTCAAAACCAGCCGCTTGCATTTTTACTGCACTAGCGACAATCGAATTATGTTCTAAAGCACTAATTAAAATATGCTTACCAAAACTCTTATACCTTTCACATACACCTTTTATCGCTAAGTTATTAGCTTCCGTAGCGCCACTTGTATAAATTAATTCTTCCGGTAAAACACCTAACTTACTAGCAATATCCTTAGTATATTCATCAATTAACTCTTTAGATTTCTTCCCTAACTTATGATTACTATTGGGATTAGCATAATATTCTTTTGTTAACTTATTATAAGTTTCTAAAACTTCATCATTTACTGGCGTCCCCGCTGCATAATCAAGATAAATCATGTAATCATCCCCTTAAAATTTAATCAAGACTATTTTATCATAATTATTCTTAAATAAATATTATTTTTTATCAGTATTACTCCCCACAACCAC
>CAKOKF010000117.1 GCA_934090775.1 uncultured Bacilli bacterium | reverse complement strand
ATTAAAAGATAGATATTATTTCTAAACTTTAGTATAATGGACTAGAGGTGGAAAAAATGAAAATATTATCAGTAAATGCCGGTAGTAGTTCTTTAAAATTTCAATTATATGAAATGCCTGAAGCAAAGGTTTTAATTTCAGGAATATTTGAAAGAATTGGAATTAATGATGGTATTTATACAATTAAACAAAATGGTAAAAAGGAAGAATATCAAGCTGAATTAAAAGATCATAGTGTTGCTGTAGATATTTTACTTAAAACTCTTTTAGAAAAGGGAGTTATTAAAGATTTAGATGAGATAAAGGGTGTTGGTCATCGTTTAGTTCATGGTGGAGATAAATATAATAAATCAGTTATTATTGACGAAGATGTTATGGAACAATTAAGAAAACTTATTCCACTTGCACCTTTACATAATCCTGCTAATATTATGGGAGTTGAAGCTTTCCAAAAAGCTATTCCTAATGCTTTACAAGTAGGATGTTTTGATACGGCTTTTCATCAAGCAATGGATGAAGATCAGTTTATTTATCCTGTACCTTATGAATGGTATGAAAAATATGGAATTAGAAAATATGGTTTTCATGGCTTAAGTCATAAGTATATTTCTGAAAGAGCATCCGAGATACTTGATCGTAAGTATTGTAATGTAATTGTATGTCATATTGGTTCTGGTGGTTCAATTAGTGCTGTTCGTGATGGTAAATGTATTGATACAACAATGGGCTTTACACCAAATGCAGGTATTGTTATGGGATCACGTTGTGGTGATATTGACTACTCAATTATTCCTTATATTATGAAAGAAACAGGAATGTCTTTAGATGAAGTTGATAAGATTTTAAATAAGAAGAGTGGTATGTTAGGTATTAGTGGTATTTCTAGTGACTTTAGAGATATTGAAGCTCAAATTACAAATGGTAATCATAAAGCTGTTTTAGCACATCACTTATTAGTAAATTCTATTGTAAAATATATAGCTCAATATTATGTTGAACTGGGTGGTTGCGATATGCTAGTGTTTACGGCTGGTGTTGGTGAAAACTCGGCTCATGTCCGTCGTATGATCGTTGATAGATTAGGTGCTTTAGGTATGAAGATAGATCGTGATAAAAATGAAGCAACTAGATTTGGCAAAGAAGGAATTATTTCTTCATCCAATTCATCAGTACCTATTTATGTAATTCCAACTGATGAAGAAGTTATGATTGCTAGAGATACTTATAGTTTTCTTATTAACAATTAGTCAGGAGTATTTTTGTGGTAAATCCAATTTATAAAAAGATATATCAAAAGATAAAGAAGTATGACACAATAGTAGTTGCACGTCATGTTGGACCGGATCCTGATGCGGTAACGACAGAGATTGCTTTAAGAGATAGTATTAGAGAAACTTTTCCAAATAAGAAAGTTTATGCTGTTGGCAATAGTGTTGCTCGTTTTAAAACTTATGGTACTTTAGATAAAATTAATGAGGATGAATTAGTTAATCCCTTATTAATTGTTGTTGATGTTCCAAATATTTATCGAATCGATGGTGTAACTTTCAGTAAGTATAGTGAAGTTATAAAAATTGATCATCATCCTTTTGAAGATAAGATGGGGGAAGTTGAACTTGTTGATACAACTAGTTGTTCAGCTGCGCAGTTAGTTACTGAATTAATATTTAATACAAAATTAAAAATGCCATTACATGTTGCGGAAAATTTATTTTGTGGGATTGTATCAGATAGTGATAGATTCTTGCTTCCATATACAACTGCTAAAACTTTTAAGTTAGTAAGCCGTTTGATAGAAGAAACTAATTTAGATTTTTCTAAGTTATATGTTAAATTATATGAAAGACCAATTAATGAAATTAGATTCCAAGGTTATTTAGCGGAAAATTTAATTTTAACTGAAAATGGTTTTGCTTATATTAAGATTGATAATGAATTAATAGAAAAGTTCGGTGTTGATAGTGGAACAGCAAGTAATATGGTTAATAATTTTAATTTTATTAAGGAAATTAAAGTTTGGGCTTTTATTTCTTTTGATACCAAAAATGAAGTTTATAAAGTAAATATTCGTAGTCGTGGTCCAGTTATAAATGAGATTGCTGCCAAATATAATGGTGGTGGTCATGCTTTTGCTAGTGGGGTTCGAACTCCAAATGAGGAAGATATAGACAATTTAATAAAAGATTTAGATGAAGTTTGTAAAAAGGAAAAGTAGGGTAACCTGCTTTTTTT
>CAKOKF010000116.1 GCA_934090775.1 uncultured Bacilli bacterium | reverse complement strand
TATCGAACTAATAAAATTATAGTCAAAAATCCTCGAAAAGTAACAGACGAAATGGCTTATGAATTTTATAAAAAAGCTCAAATTAACGATATGGCTTATCCAAAGACTTTATGCGCAGTAACTTTAATGGGGTATGAACAAACAGCTAACACTATTTTAAAAGATAAAGTTAATACCGGTAATGTAAATATTTATTTAGACGAATGGCATGATTTCTTTACTAATGGAGGCGATGGGAAGAGGAATAGTACTGCTCCATTAATTATAGATATTCATAGTAAATTGTTAGAGATAAAAAATAACAAGTTCAAGTAAAAAAATAAGAGGTACTATGAACAAAGAAGGTTATTTAGAAAAAACTAATTTAAAATTAACTGGTAAATCAAAAAACACGGTTTTAGACCAAATTAATAGATTTTACAAAGCAAAAGACTTGGAAAGTCCGAAACATAATTATAAGATCGGTGATAAGGTGTTTTTGAATAAAGGTACTCTTTTACATGGAACCTATAAAAATTTAGAAGGGCTTAAAGAGATAGTAGAGAAAGGCTTAATATCTAGTTGGTTTATAGATGGGCGCCTATCAAAATATCCAAGTTCCGTTGGTGTTTGGAATTTACAGAAAGATTCATATCTTCAAGATTATATAAATTATTATTCTGGGGGCACCATTATGTATTGTGGCGTCTACGATGAAAAAGAAAATAAAGAAGTAAGTAAAACTGCTGTTATTCCTTATGATAAAATGTCTAATATCAATCAAATATCTCAAAAGTATAATTGTCATATGTGGTTAATGGAGCAAACCAAAGAAGCACGATTTATGCCAAGTCTTAATCAAGACAATGTTCAAATCGGTATAATTTTTAATGCTAATAAGGTTAAAGAAAGCAACTTGTCATTAGGAGATATTTTAGATACTAATAATTTCAATGATATAGATGTCAAAGATTTTATTAATCCTGATTATTATGAAAAATTTATTAAAGATAGAGCTAAGAAAAATGATTTCTTTACTAATAGAGAAAGTGCTGTCCTTTATGGTATTCCAAGTAATTTAGTTGAAGGCATTTTAGTAGGTAGAACTTACGAAAAAGATTCAACTATATTAAATGAAATAAAAAAGTTACTACCAAACTGTTATATTTGTAACCTTGATGGAAAAATAATAGAAGTTTAGAAAAAAAGGAGAAGTTTTTATATGAAAATAACTTTTTTAGGAACTGGTGCTATTGGGTACCCTCTTGCATTTTGCAATTGCAAGAATTGTCAAGATGCTCGTAATTATGGATCACACATTTGGAAATGTCGATTATTCTTTTTCTCATTTAAATACTAGTCTTTTTATAGAGCGACTCGATAAATTGAAAAAATTAAATATAATTAATGCTGAAACATTAGTTTATGGAACTCACATATCTCATGACGGTATGCCATATCATGAAATTGCCGAGCTAAATGCAGTGTAAAATGGTTATCATATTGCTTATGATGGATTAGAATTAGAGTTATAAAGAAAGATGTGATTTAATAATTTTTATGGAAATACTAGATTTATATGACAATAACTTTAAAAAACTAAATAAAACTATTGTTAGAAGAATAGACGAAATTCCAAAGGATACTAATATAATGCTTTCTTATACTATCATTAAAAATGGAGATAAGTATCTTCTAGAGCAGACAACAAGTAGAAACGGTTATAAGTGGTGCTTTGCTGGTGGTCATTTGCAACATAATGAAGATGATTTAATGGCAATAAAAAGGGAACTTAAAGAAGAAATTGGTTTAACTGATATAAAACCAACTAAAATTGATATGTTAAAATATCCGGATAAAAATTTTATTTTTAATATTTATTTAATTACAGAAGATATAAATATAAATAAATTACAAATACAAAAAGAGGAAGTCACTAAAGTAGAATGGTTTACTAAAAAAGATTTAGTAACGCTTCTAGAAAATGATGCTATTTTAGAACCACATAAATTAATAATAAGAAAATACATTTTTAAAAGATAACCAATAAGACATTATCATAAGTTAAACATATAAACACTATCCTTTCAAAAGTGATATCCAATCAATAAGCACGTATTAGTGCTAAAGTGGGAAAATAAAATGGCAAGAAAGAGAAATTGGTTGGATAAACTTATAGATAAAACCACAGAAAAATCTGAATTTAATAGATATGTGATTGCTGATGATTTAATGGAAGCTGCTGGGGTTCCAAACCCATATAAAAAT
>CAKOKF010000115.1 GCA_934090775.1 uncultured Bacilli bacterium | reverse complement strand
TGTTTAATAATTAATCTATTTGCATGAAGACCTAAACGACTTAAAGAATTTATTTTAGCTTCATACTTTTTATCGCCGACGATCGGATTGCCAATATAGGCAAGACTAGCTCTAATCTGATTTTTTCTTCCCGTTTTAATACGTACTTTTAAAAGACTTTGGGTTGAATTAGTATCTAATACTTCATATTCGGTGACACTAGATAAGCCCTTATCGCTAACATAAACACGATGGGTTTTATCTTCTTGTAAATAAAATCTTAAAGTATCTTTATCATTTGGTAGCTTACCTTCTACGACGGCAACATATTCTCTTGTATAACGCAACCAATTATTTTGAAGCATCTCTTTCAATCTTGGATTTTTAGCAAATAAGACAATGCCCGAAGTATCCTTATCTAATCTATGAACAACAAACACTTTTTGATTTTTCTTATGTAAGTATTCTCTTACTTCGTGATATAAAGTTCTAATCTCACCCTTCTCTGTTGCCACGGTAAGTAATTTTGCTGGTTTATTTACTACTAATATTTCTTTATCTTCATATATAATATTTAATTTCTTCATCTATTCTAATTCTTCCTTTTCTTTTAAATATGCTTCATATTCATCTAAACAAGCAAATATTTCTTTAGCATTCTTACAGCTACATATCTTGTTTTTCATTTCTTTACTTTTTGGCATTCCTTTTAAGTAATATAAGATATGACTCCTAATTTCTAAAGAAGCACTTATTTCATTGGTATCTTGGCATAATAATTTATAATGATATCTCATCATATCTATCTTTTCCTTATTAGATACTTCTAAGGGCTCGCTGCCATCTTCTAAGTAATTTACACAATCTCTTATGAGCCAAGGATTACCAAGAAGACCTCTACCAATCATAACCGCATCACATCCTGTTTCTTCTAACATTTTTTTAGCTAAATAACAATCCGTCACATCACCATTACCTATAACTGGAACGGAAACTGCTTCTTTAACGTTCTTTATTATACTCCAATCCGCTTGACCAGAATATCCTTGCGCTCTCGTTCTAGCATGAATAGCAATCGCTTTAGCTCCAGCTTCTTCACAAACCTTCGCAACTTCTACTGCATTAATATGTTCATTATCCCAGCCAGCTCTAATTTTTACAGTAACGGGAACACTCACAGCTTTAACAACACTAGACACTATTTTTTTTATCTTTTGAGGATCCTTTAAAAGAGCACTACCAGCTTGATTTTTAATAGCCACCTTAGGAACAGGGCACCCCATATTAATATCGATAATATCTGGTTTTTGAATTTTTTCTACTAACTTAGCTGCTTCCACAAATGACTCTTCATCACTACCAAAAATTTGTTGACTAATTGGACGCTCTAAATCATCCATTTTAAGTAAATCAAGTGTTTTCTTACTTTTATAGCATAAAGCTTTATCGCTTACCATCTCCGCATAAATCAAACCAGCACCCATTTGTTTTAAAATTTTTCGATAAGAAGTATTAGTAATTCCCGCCATCGGCGCTACCACGATTTTATTTTTTATATGTACATTTCCTATATTCATTTTTTCACCCAATTTCTTTAACGACTTAAATAAGCACATTCATTATAGCACACCCAAAACTAACTACCAAGAAAAAAAGAGTCTTTAAACTTAAAAAACTCTCTTTAATCTTTTTTCTTAAATTTAATTTCTACTGTATCATTTTGTTTAAGTAAAAATCCATTTGCATCATCAGTATCCAAGTGAATCTCTAAATATCCATCACTACTAGTTTTAAAGAAAGCCGCAATTAAACCTTTCTTTTCACCATCTATAATCACCCCAACGGGCTCATCATCAACAACACCCCACTCTTTAGCAAGGGCATCAGATATATGAATATGACGGTTAGCAATTATCCCACAAGGAAGAGTAACCTTATCTTTAGGACCAATTATTTCTAGTTCGCTAGCCCCATCTAAATGTCCACTTTTTCTTACTGGGGGATTAATTCCTAATTTATAAGCATCAGTCTTTGATACTTCAACTTGATTATAAGAGCGGAATGGTCCTAGAACTCTAACATGTTCAATTGCTCCTTTAGTTCCCTTAATAATTACCGTTTCTTCGGCTGCAAACTGTCCTGGCTGATTTAAAGCTTTCTTAAAAGTTAATTCACTCTTACCAAATAACTTTTCATAAACTTCTTTAGTCAAATGACAATGTCTATTTGATACTCCAACACTTATCTTCATAATACCTACTTTCTACTAACAAAAAAATTATATCGCATCTAAATAAGAATAACAATAAGTAAACAA
>CAKOKF010000114.1 GCA_934090775.1 uncultured Bacilli bacterium | reverse complement strand
TTAGCACTCATATATTGACAAGTGCTAACATATAATATATAATGAATTTAGCATTTGAAAAGAAAAAGTGCTAAACACATTGGCTTATAGCTAATAGAGGTGATGTTATGAGTGAACGTCAGAGTTTACTATTAAAGGAAATAGTAGAAAATTATATATCTTATGCTAAACCAGTTGGTAGTAAATCTTTATGTAAAAAGTTTAAATGTTCTTCTGCTACCATTCGAAATGAGATGGCTTATTTAGAAGAATTAGGTTATATAGAGAAAAATCATATATCAAGTGGTCGTGTACCTAGTGAGGCTGGTTATAAATATTATGTTGAATATCTAATGAAACCTAAGGAACTGAGTGGCGAAGATATGTTGAAATTGCAAACTATATTTCAAAATCAAAATTTGGTTGTCTCTGATGCTGTAAATAAGTGTGTTGATATAATAAGTGAGATAACTAATTATACTTCGGTAATATTGGGCAGTAGTTCTAAAGACAATGCTTTACAACAAATCAATATTATTCCTCTTGCTGATAACAAGATTGTGGCATTAGTATGTACGGATAAAGGAATTGTTGAAAATAAACAATTTGTCTTATCATCTGATACTGATATTAATGAAATTGTTAAAACTGGAGAAATGATTAATAAAATGTTGGTTGGTACTCCAATCGATGAAGTATCGCAACGATTAGAATTTGAAATTAAACCCATTATTGCTAAGAAGATGTTGCAGTATGAACAAGTTTACAATATTTTCTATGATGCCTTTAGTGATTTTGCAAAGAATACAGCTAATATTCACTTTGGCGGCAAGGCAAATCTTTATAATCAACCAGAATATGAGGATGCAAATAGCTTGAAAAGAATTGCTAGTAAGTTAGAAGATAAGGAATTAGTCGCAAAAAATATGTATTCTGATAAATCAGGTATTAATGTTTATATTGGTGATGAAAATGATTTTGACAAAGATGTAACCATTGTTAAAGCTAAGTATCATCGTGATGGTGAAGAAGGAACCATAGCGGTGGTCGGACCTAAGCGAATGGAATATGATAAAGTTGTTGGGTTGCTGCAATATATCAGTGAAAATATAAATGATGATGAGGAAAAAAATGACTGAAGAAGAAAAAAATAAAAAGGTAGAACCTGAGGTTACTAAAGAAGAAACTAAAAAAACTTTAGAAGATACTTCGGAACTACCAAGGGATAAAGAGAAAAAGAAGTCCTTCTTTAATAAAGAAAATAAAAATTCTTTAGAATTAGAGAAGTTGAAAAAAGAAGTTGCTACAAGTAATGAAAAAATTGTTCGCTTGTCAGCTGAAATCCAAAACATGCGTCGCAGATATGAAGATGAATTATCTAAGAGAGCAATGTATGAAGGAGCTGATTTGATTAAATCATTGTTACCAATTATTGATAACTTTGAACGAGCAATAGCTATGGATAATAGTGAAAATGACAAGTATTTAGAAGGATATAAAATTATATATACTAATATGCTTACCATTCTAAAAAATATCGGTGTTACCGAAATTGAATGTCTACATAAACCTTTCGATCCAAAGTTTATGGATGCCGTTCTTACTGAAAGTATAATTGAAGAAGAACAAGGCATTGTCTTAGATGTTTTACAAAAAGGCTATATGTATAAAGATAAATTATTAAGACCAGCGATGGTTAAAGTTAATGAATAGGAGAGATTAATTATGAGTAAAATTATAGGTATAGATTTAGGTACAACAAACTCTTGTGTTGCTGTATTAGAGGCTGGAGCTCCTCACGTAATTACTAATCCAGAAGGTAATAGAACTACTCCAAGCGTTTTCGCTATTAAAGGCGACGAAGAATTAGTGGGTGAAACGGCAAAACGTCAAGCGGTTACTAATGTTAAAAATACTGTTTCAAGTATCAAGAGAAAAATGGGTACTGATGAAAAAGTTGAAATTAATGGTCGTAAGTATTCACCAGAAGAAATTTCTGCTAAAATCTTAATGAAACTTAAGAGCGATGCTGAAGCTTACTTAGGGGAAAAAGTTACTAAAGCTGTTATTACAGTTCCTGCATATTTTAATGATGCTCAAAGACAAGCTACTAAGAATGCTGGTAAAATTGCTGGCTTAGATGTTGAAAGAATTATTAATGAACCAACTGCTGCTGCTCTTGCTTATGGTATTGATAAACAAGAAAAAACGCATACAGTTCTTGTATACGATTTAGGTGGTGGTACATTTGATGTATCAATTCTAGACTTAGGTGATGGTGTCTTTGAAGTTAAATCAACTGCTGGTAATAATCATTTAGGTGGCGATGATTTCGATCAAAGAATTATGGATTACTT
>CAKOKF010000113.1 GCA_934090775.1 uncultured Bacilli bacterium | reverse complement strand
AAAATTAGTGCTCTTTTTTAAAACTTTTGAAGGAAATTCTAAAAACTATAGACTAGAGAAACTTAAAAATAGTATAATAAAATGGACTGGAGTGATTAACTTGCTAAAAGCCATATTTATTGATATTGATGGAACTTTAAGAATAAATAAAAGGATCGATGAGAAAATTATTGCTTCCTTAGAACAGTTAAATAATTTAGGAATAAAAGTTATTATTACAACGGGTAGAAACTTTGTACATGCACGTAATTTAGCTCGTAAATTGAAAGTATATCCACTAATTATTGCTTGTAATGGGGCTTTAGTTAAAAGATATGATAATAATGAAATAATTTATGATAGTAAAATATCAAGGAAGACTGTTCGAAAAATATTTGATTTTACAAGTAGTCATAATTGTAAACTTTTAGCTCATGAAGATAATAATAACTATTATATAAGAAAAAATGATGATATAGGAACAGGGATAGTTGGGCTTACGATAACTTCAAATAATTATGAGCGAATGATAACGATGAAATATTTATTTAAAGATCAAATTCCTGAAGTTGAATTTGTTAACTCTTCTAAAGCTATATATTTAGAAAAAAGAATTCATAATAAAATTTACTTCCATGATATTAATAATAAAAATGTTACTAAAGGTAAGGGAATTAGTGAAGTTTTAGATTATTTAAATTTAAATTCTAATGAAGTAATGAGTATTGGGGATTCTAATAATGATATACCAATGACGTATGTTGTAGATAAAAGTATTGCAGTAAAAGACAGTACTTTAGCTTTGCAAAATAATAGTACTGTAACATTAACTAGTGATTTAGGTACTTATTTAAGTGAGTTAGTAAAGAAACTACAAAATAATGTTTAAATGTAAAAAAGAAAAAGGTGAGATTTATGAAATTAAAACAAAAAGTAGATATGGTAATTGATACTACTTTAATTATTATAGGAATAATTATGTTGATATTACCAACTTTTAAAATAACGAATATTAAAAATTTATTCTTTACGATTATGATACTTTATGCTATTCTAAACTTTATTCAGTTTATATTAACTAGAAAATCAAAAGATTATGAAGGTTTGTATACGATGGTTATAAGTTTAGGAATAGGTTTTGTTGGATTATTCTTTTCTTTTAATAATCCATTTCAATTAGCGGCTGCTGTTCTTAGTTGGACTTCGTTAATGGGAGTAGCTAAGTTAATTAAGACTAATTATTATAATGATCGTCGAGATAGAATGTATAAATTAAGAATTTTTACTTTACTAGCTTTTATGGTTTTGGGGCTTCTTACTAGTATTAATTTATATTATGAAACTAGTGTGCAAGTGGTAGTATTAGGTTTTTTCTTTTATACACATGGGGTTTTAGAACTTATAGATCCTTTGGTTAAATATTTACTTAGTTAGGTGGTTACTATGAAATTAGTAAAAGATTTTGATGATTATCAAATAATAGATATGGATTATGGCATGAAAGTAGAAATGTGGAATAACGTTTGTTTAAAAAGACCAGATCCACAAATTATATGGCCTTCCAATAATCCATATAAAGGTAAAATAGATGCTATTTATAATAGGAGTAATAAAGGGGGAGGTAATTGGGATATTAAAAATCCTAAAATGCCTTCTAGTTGGCAAGTTAAGTATCATGATCTAACTTTTAATTTGAAACTTATGGGTTTTAAACATACGGGGTTATTTCCTGAACAAGCTTATAATTGGAATATGATAATTCATAAGATAAAAGAAGCTAAAAGAGAAGTAAAAGTATTAAATTTGTTTGCTTATACTGGAGCTGCTTCCATGGCTGCTTTAAGTGCGGGGGCAAGTGTTTGCCATGTTGATTCCAGTCGAGGCATGGTTGATTGGGCTAAAGAAAATGCTCTTGCTTGTGGTCTTAGCGATAGGCCAATTAGATATATAGTTGATGATTGTAAAAAGTTTGTTGATAGAGAAATAAGAAGAGGGAATAAATACGATATTATTTTAATGGATCCACCATCATTTGGTCGAGGCAGTAATGGGCAAGTATGGGACATTGAAAAAGATTTGTATCCTTTAGTTCTAGCTTGTAGTCAACTTCTAAGTGATGATCCTATTCTTTTCTTAATTAATTCTTATACAACTGGTTTATCGATGAATGTTTTAGAAGATGTTTTAAAATTATGTATAAAAAATAAAGGCTATATTACTAGTGATGAATTAGGTTTACCTGTAAAAAATAGCGATTTAGTCTTACCATGTGGTATTTTTGCTCGTTGGGAAAAAGAACAATACAAAGATTAAAAAAAATCAAAGTAAAAAATATTTATCTCAATTTACTTTGATTTTTTTTGTTGTATAAAATTAGTAAATTTTTCATAGAGTTTTTAACTCTATGAAAACGAAAAGTAATAAAAAGGGGC
>CAKOKF010000112.1 GCA_934090775.1 uncultured Bacilli bacterium | reverse complement strand
TATTTATGCTGATGATTTAGTTAAGAAATATGGCGTTGACGCAATTAGATATTATTTTCTACATGAAATACCTTTCAGTGCTGACGGTGTTTATAGTGAAGATTTATTAGTCGAAAGAATTAATAGTGATTTGGTAAATATTTTAGGTAATTTAGTTAATCGTACTGTTAGTATGGCTTATAAATATTTTGATGGTGTTATAAGTAATCCTGATGCTAGAGAAAGTATAGATGATGAACTAATTAATATGAGTGAAAATCTTTATAATAATGTTAAGATTAAAATGGATAGTTTACATATTGGAGAGGCTATTGATGAAATATTTAATGTTTTAAAAAGATGTAATAAATATATTGATGAGACAACTCCTTGGGTTTTAGCGAAAGATGATGCAAAGAAAGATAGACTGGCTACGGTTTTATATAACTTGTTAGAAAGTATTAGAGTTTGTAGTATTCTTCTTGGAGCTTATTTACCTGATACTAGTGCCAAGATTTTAAAACAATTAAATACAGAAAAAGTAAGTATTGAAAGTACATTCCATTTTGGAGCTTTAGAAACTGGTAAAACTTTAGGAGAACCACAACATTTATTTGATAGAATTGAGGTTAAATAGATGTTTTGCGATACCCATTGTCATATTTTAAGTGAGTATTATGATGATATTGCCGGTGTTTTAGAAGAAGCTAAAGACGCTGGCGTTTCTAGCGTAATTAATGCTGGATATAATTATGAGAGTAGTAAAGAAGTAATTGAACTAGTTAAAAAATACCCCGAAATGTATGGCGTAGTGGGATTGCACCCAGAAAATATCGACGAAAAGTTCGATTATACTATTTTTGATAATTTAGATGAAAAAATAGTAGGAATAGGTGAGATTGGCTTAGATTATCACTATACCAAAGAAAACAAAGACAAACAGATAGAAGTTTTTGAACGTCAGCTCGATATAGCGGAAAAGTTGAAGTTACCAGTAGTTATACATAGTCGTGATGCGGCGGGTGATACCTTGGAAATTTTAAAAAGACATCATAATTTTGGCGTTATTCATTCCTTTAGTGGTAGTTTAGAAATGGCTAAGGAATATGTTAAGTTAGGCTTTGTTTTAGGAGTTAATGGAGTAGTTACTTTTAAAAATTGTAATCTAGGCGATACTCTAAAAAATATAGATATAAATAGTATTATTTTAGAAACGGATAGTCCTTATCTTACGCCGGTGCCTTTTCGTGGGACGCAAAATAATCCGGGAAAAATGATGAATACAGCTCAGTTTGTGGCGGATATTTATGGAGTTTCTTTAGAAGAACTAGCAAAAATTACCAATCAAAATATTAAGAGAATTTTTGACATTTAAGACGTGCTATGATAGACTTTTAGCAGGTGGTGTTTTAATTTTGAAAATATTTTTACGAGGAATACAAGGGTTCTTGCTAGTGGGGGCTGCTATGTTACTTGGTTCTTCTAGTGGAATAAATTATTATAATAACACAACTAATTCTAACCTTGATTTTACTTTAGATTTAAATGCTATGGCAATGAAATTAGAAAGTGATATAAAAAATGATATTTATAGCGCTAAAGATACTTATACTGGTTATCTAACTGGATACGGAGCTGATTGTCCTTTATGTAGTGGCCATTTGGCATGTATGAGTAATTTAGATGTTTTAAGTGGTAATGTTACCTATGAGGATAAGACTTATGGTAAAGTAAATATTGTTGCTTCCTCTAAGGCTTTGCCTTGTGGGACTATCATTCGTATTAATGAACATAAGTTATATAGTAAGCCTATGTATGCAATAGTTCTTGATAGAGGTGTTAGTAAATATAATTTAGACTTATTAACTGTTAGTGAAGATTATGCTAGAAAAAATGTTGGTAGGTCAGTGGTATCTTATGATGTCTTAAGAAAAGGCTGGTAGGATATCTTTTTTTATTTGGTGTTTTAAGGTATAATGGACTGGAATTTAATTGTTTAGAGGTATGTGAAAGTACATTTAGATAAAAATAATGGGAGGAAAAAAGTATGTATTTAAAAGAAGACGATATAACCGATATTAATAGAATAGATGAGTATAATGATGATTATAAAAGAATGTATCCTGATTTTAAGCCATTCGTAACTAGAGAAAATTTTGCCAGTTTTTTAAAAAGCGTTGAAGATAAAAAGAATGGTATTGAAAATAATGGCGTCAAAGAGATTTTTTATTTTGCTATTGAAGATGATAAGATAGTTGGGCATGCAAGCATTAGATTAAATCCAGAGGTTGATAGCGATACTTACAAGTTTTCTGGACATATAATGTACGGTGTTGTGCCAAGTAAAAGAAAATTAGGATATGGTAATAAAATTTGCAAGATGTTAGTTGAAAAAATGGTTGCTATGGGATATGAAGAGATTATAATTACTTGTAATGATAATAATATTGGTTCTAAAAAAATTATTATTAATAATGGCGGTAAATTTATTGAAAGTGTTAATTATAATGATAATGTTGTAATTGATAGATATAGTATAAAGAGGTAAGAGAATGGAGAAGTTTAAGTTTAAAAAGAATTTAGGGCAAAAT
>CAKOKF010000111.1 GCA_934090775.1 uncultured Bacilli bacterium | reverse complement strand
AATATTAGCTATTTTCTTTAAAAAGTTTTTGGTATCTTTTACCATTTAATTTATTACATCTTTTTTTATATACTTTAATCACATTTAATTAATATTATTTATCTTTCTCATTAATTCTAATAATTAACTCACCATCTTTACTATAGCCATACTTTTCTCTAGCATATCTTAAAACATAGTCCTCATCTTGTAATTTAGTTACTTCTTGTTCCAACACTTCTTGTTTATCTTGGAGTTCTTGATATTCCTTTTCTAAATTTTTCTTTTTCATATAATTGTTACCAATTGCTATCCAATCTCTTACTAAACCACTAAAAACAACGCCAACAATTATCAGTAAAAATATTAAAATTCCTTTTCTTTGTAAGTTCTTAATAATTACAGCTTTCTTATTCTTCTTCATCGTCCCCACGACCCTTTATCACTTAAATTTTATCATTAATATTAGATTTTTTCTATAAAGTACTGTATATTTGTCATAATTTTTACAATCTCTTTTCTATCTTAACAATTAAAAAAAACAATTTAAAAGATTTAATAAAAACAAATACTCCTCAATAAAAAAGTTTAATATAGCCAAACAAATTCATCAAAACCCAACAAAAACAAGTTTAATTCCTACAAAAAAAGAATTTAATAATATCACTACAACTAATACTATTAAATCCTTATATTTATAATAGCCTAATGTTTTTTACTAAGCTTTTGACCTAACAAAATACCAGCTACCATTAAAATAATAAAATATATATGAAAAATTCCCTTATTTACAAAGTAAAATATATCAATATAACCAATTACTATTAAAAAACTCATTAACATATAAATAATAACTTTACTAAAATAATTGCTACTATCTAAAAATTTTTTATTAAAACGATAAAACATACTTATAAAAATTCCATAGAAAAAAGAAATAGCAAAACACACTAATTGTAATTTAATACTCACTTGAATAACTTAGCAAGAATTCCATTATCTTTCTTACTATCCTTTCCATCTAAATAAACAAGTGAATTAATTTTACCTTTTATTTGTAAATTACCATCAATAATATCCAACTTAACAATTTCTAAATTATTGCCTTTAAGTACTAGTGGTCCCAAGTTTGTATCCATCACGAATTCTTCTGGATCAAAACTAACTAATTTTTTTAAACCTGACAAGCTAACTTTTTTCCTATCATTTAGCTTTATTTCGCTAATTAATGTTACACTTTCTAATCTATTATCCATATTATCACCACTAAATTATATGTTTATAAAAAATAATTATTAATATAAATTATAGAAGTTACCCACCCACCGCTCCCTGAAAAGTATCAACTTACTTAAGGAGCTAAATATTTTCTTAAATAATTAGTTTATTTCCATCAAAATATTGCCTATATACAAATAAGGAAAATAGTTACTAGAACTTATTATGTTTTATAAATAGTCTACTCTAATAAATTAACAACTACAAGTAAAAATTACCACAAAATTAAAAAAACTACCTAGAAACCTAAGTAGTTAAATCTTAACTATTCTGCTTTTTTATATTCAGCAATAATAGCATCTTCTAATTGTTTTCTTGCATCAGGATTAATTGGATGAGCTATATCTCTGTATCCACCAGTAGCAGTTTTTCTACTTGGCATTGCAATAAATAAGCCATTATCTCCTTCAATAATTCTAATGTCGTGTACTGCGAATGAGTCATCTAAAAGAATTGATGCTATTCCTCTCATTCTTGAACCTTCTTTTTCGATTTTACGAACTGTAACTGATGTAACTTGCATATAAATTCTCCTTCTATTGTCTATTACAACATATCTTAATTTTAAACCAAGAATTACCAAAAATCAAGCATCTTGATATTACTCGACAATTACTTTACATGTGATAAATACAAACATCACCAATAGCAACGTCGGCATAAGTAAAGCTTTTATTAACGCCATCGACTAAAACCGTAAAAATATTGGAATACACTTCATTAACTATTCCTTTCATCATTGTCGTTTTAGCCCTACTGCCACTTACCTTTAACATAATTTCTTTATTAATTAGCGTTTTAATCTCATCTCTAATATCACTTATGTTCATCTTGGATACCCCACATACATCATGCCATTACAAATAATACCACCCATTCCCATCTCTCCATTCTTTGTTTTTTCAAGAAGTTCAATCAAATTAATCTCTTTGCTTTTCTCGGTCAAAGCTACATTACACGCAATTATAGCTGGATCTAAAGCATGAATATTTACACGTTTTGGACTACTAGCAAAATTTGCACCAGCTTTTATAAGTTCCTCATAATTACTTTGACAAGCACCCGCAATTATAATTAATTTTTCGTGTGAACTTTCATATTTTCTAGCATTTTTTACAGCTTTAACAAAATTTAAAGAATTCTTATAATTTCTTAAGTCTTTTTTATCGCCTTTCTTTTTCATATAAGCATCATGACCAGTAATAATCACTATATCCGGTTTAGCATCTTTTAAATAAGAAATTATATCATCGCTTACGGTATCTTCATCAATTTTTCTCCCGATAGCAAAAACTTTATTTTGTTTATAATAATCCATACATCTTTTTAAATATTCACTGTCGCCATC
>CAKOKF010000110.1 GCA_934090775.1 uncultured Bacilli bacterium | reverse complement strand
TACGGTGGCGACCATCGGAGTTTATGTCTTTTGAGATTATTCTCGTAAGAAAAAGTCATTCGTGAGAATGGCTGAGTTGAAATGCGAAAGTAATGAGCATTTTGACTTTTGTTCTAAAGTAGTAAAATCTACTAATTGCCGAATAAAAAAGTCACAAATTACCAAAAAGTTACTATTAGTAATTTTTATGAGCAAAAATAATTGACATTTTCATATAAAATAAAGAAAATAAATAATGTTGTTTGAATAAAATTATTGGATCTCATAAAAGGAAGGGGATAAAAAAATATGTTAAATGATGCTGTTGGTCAAAGAAAATTAGATAAACTTTTAAAAAATAATACCTTTGTTAGTGATTTTGCTGATTTTACTAAGTATTCACCTACATATTTAGCGACTAATGAAAATCAAGCAGCGATACTAGAAAATATTGATGTTGAAGATAAGAATGTATTATGTGTAACAGCTAGTGGTGATTTTACTCTAAATGCTTTAGCTAAAGGGGCTAGAAAGGTTGTAACTTTCGATAAGAATATCTTTGCTAAGTATGTTTTAGCTTTAAAATTAGCTACAATAAAAACTTATAATCAAGAAAATTTGTATGAAAGTTTTTGGTTTAATGACTCACCTTATTATTTAAGTTATACTAAATTTTTAGAGATAAGTGGTAATCTTGATTTAGAAAGTTTTCAGTTTTGGAATTATGTTTTTACTTTCTTAAATAAACGAGGGATACTTTTATCAAATACGGATTTTTTTCGAAATACGATGTATAATTTGATAAGTATCCAAAGTAAATATAATATCTACTATGAAGAAAAAAGTTATCAAAAATTAAGAAAAAAAGTATTAAGTAGGGAAGTTATATCTTATGATATGGATATAACTAAATTATTAGAATTAAAAGATAAATATCAATTTGATGTGGTTTATTTATCAAATATTTTGCAGTATTATGCTACTATAAGAGGTATTGATAGTAAAGATAAAGTATATCTTTTTTTAGAAAGAATAAAAAAAGATTTAATAAGAAATAATGGCACTTTAGGAGTTAGTTATTGTTATTTTAATAATTTATTAGAATTTAGAGATACTTTAAGTGAAGATATAAGTGATGTTAGTAATTATTTGTTTTTAAAATATCCGAGTATGTATAAACTAGTAACATTTCCAGGAGTTTATGAAGCTTTTGATGATGGCTTGTGTTTAACAAGAAAAATATGATACGATGTCTTTAGGAGATGTTTTATGTATAATTTAAATTTAGATAATGATGAAAAAATAGAAGTTTTAGATGATACTGCAAGGGTAATTATTAATAATAAGAAAGCTTTAGGAGTTAGCATTGTTATTACAAATAAGAATATTTATCTTTTAGATACCCCTAGAGATTTAGATAATATCGTTTTAGGAAATATAATTAATCCACCTGTAATGAAAGAAGTTATAGGAAAAATTAGAAAAGATAGTCTTGATTGGCAAAATGATACTAATTTAGGAAGTGTTTATCTTATAGAAAGTAAAGATAGTTTAGAAATAATAAGTAATACTATTAATGATTATTTAAAATATAATAATTAATTAAAGAAAGTAGGGGGACTTATGATACTTAATGTAAGTGGGAGAACGGATATTGTTGCTTTTTATACACCGTGGTTTATTAAGAGATTAAAAGAAGGATTTGTTGATGTTAGAAATCCTTTTAATGAAGCCCAAGTAAGTAGAATTTATTTTGATGATGTTGAGGCAATTGTCTTTTGTACGAAGAATCCTAGACCAATTATTCCTTATTTAAAAGAGATAAAAAAACCAATTCTTTTTCATGTGACTTTAACAGGATATAAAAAAGATATTGAAGTAAATGTTAAAGATAAAAAAGAGATAATTGAAGATATTAAAGAGATAAGTAAAATTATTGGGAAAAGGAATGTTTATGTAAGATATGATCCGATATTTCTTAATGATAAGTATACTGTGTATTATCATATTAAAGCGATTAAGAGGTTAGCTCTGCTTTTAGATGGTTATATTGAAAAAATAATTATATCTTTCATTGATGATTATAAAAATGTAAGAAAGAATGAAAAAGCTTTAAATTATAGAGAATTTACTGAAGAAGATTATGAGACTTTGGGAGTAAATATTGCTAAGGTATGTCATGAACATAAGATAAGAGTACATACTTGTTTTGAGAAAAGAAACTTAGTGGAATATGGCTTTGACGAAGAAGTATGTTTATCGCATGAACTAGCTTATATGTTAACAGGAAAGAAGTATCCTAATTGGAAGGCAAGAAAAGAAGGACTTTGTAATTGTGTAAATATTGTTGATATTGGTGTTTTTAATACTTGTAGTCATTTTTGTAAATATTGTTATGCTAATTTTAATGAAGAAGATGTTTTAAAGAATAGAAAGTTACATGATGTTAATTCAACGATGTTGATAGGTAGTTTAAAAGAAACGGATAAAGTTACTATTAGAAGAAAATAGTTAGGATTACCTCCCACCCCCCCTTAAGCAAAACTAAATAAAAATAGTATTTATTTAACAAAGAAAAGGAAATAATGTGAAAAATACTAGGCAAAAAGAAATAATTATGGTATCATTAAGTAGTTGCAAGTGATACATGGTCTGTTGGTGAAGTGGCTTAACACATTGCCCTCTCAAGGCAACATTCATGGATTCGAATTCCATACAGACTACCATTTTGATATTTAA
>CAKOKF010000109.1 GCA_934090775.1 uncultured Bacilli bacterium | reverse complement strand
TCTCCTTAATTCAATTATAACAAAAGAAAAGTAGATCACATTCTTTTTATGTGTCTACTTTTACTTTATCACTTCAATTCAAGATAATGAACAACTTTTATTTTTCTTAATTAGTTAAGAGCATCTTTTAATTTAGATCCAGCTTTGAATGATGCAACAGTCTTAGCAGGAATATGTAATGGTTCTTTAGTTAATGGGTTGATACCATCTCTAGCATCACGTTTTTTAGCAGTAAATGTACCAAAACCAACTAATGCAACCTTTCCTTCTTTTTTAAGTCCTTCTACTACGCCTTCAACAAAAGCATCTACAGCACGAAGTGCATCAGCTTTTGATAAACCAGCTTTAGCAGCGATAAATTCAACTAATTCAGTTTTTCCCATAATTTTGTCCTCCTATTATAATGTAAATTATGTTATAAGGACTACAATCCTTACAATTAGACTTTAGCACAATACTCCTAGGGAAATCAAGGAAAATTAGTTGATTTTTAGTAAAAATAACGAAAAAAAGCTCATTTTGCTTAATTTTTGAGCTTTTTGATAGTTTTATCTCTTTTTTAATAAGATTTATTTGACATTTACTAGACACTTTTAGATTACAATAGCGATTAAATTATTGGCGCCTTTATTAACTATTTTGGTAACTGTTTGACTTAATTTATAACGGGTATTTTCTGGCATAATTGATAATTTAGCTTGAATACCTTCTTGAACGATCGTATCTAGGCTACGGCCAAAGATTTCACTCTTCCAAATACTTTGAGGATCAGTTTCATAATCTTTCATAATATAGTTAATTAATTCTTTACTTTGAAGTTCACTACCGATAATTGGTTCGAAAGTTGAAGCAACGTCTACCCTGATTAAATGTAGGGATGAGGCAACAGCTCTTAATTTAACCCCATATCTACTACCTTGTTTAATTACTTCTGGGGTATCTAACTTCATGTCTTTAAGACTTGGATAAACAATACCATAACCGGTTGATCTTGCTTGTTTTAAAGCACTTTTAATACCATCTAATTCTTCTTTATTGTCTTTATAGGTTGCAAATACTTTTAGCATCGAAGCTTTGGTGGTAACCTCACTACCAATAAATTCTTTTAAAGTTTCATTATATAACTCATCAGGTGAATCTAAATTAACCATAACGGTACCGGTACCACTATCTAATTTACTAATATAGGCTTTATTAATATACTTAGAATTTTCAAAGTAAGTAATTAAATTATCAACATCTTTTAACTTTCTAATCTCTAAAGTACTATTTCTAATAAGTTCTAAATAATGTTTCTTAATCTCATTTTTATTATCTAAGATCGATACCCATTCTGGAATTGAGAATTCAATATCTAAAACAGGATATTCATAAAGGGCTGTTTTTAAGACTTCATAGATGTCAGCTTCTCGCATATCTAGAACGGATAATGGCATAACGGGAACATCATAATTCTCTTTAATTTCTTTAGCAATACTTAAGCATTCATTACTACTTGGATTTTTACTATTTAAAATAACAATAAAGGGTTTACCTAGTCCTTTTAATTCGTTAATAACTCTTGCTTCAGCTTCAATATAGTCACTTCTTTTTAACTCGCCAATTGAACCATCGGTTGTTACAACAATCCCAATTGTCGAATGGTCTTTAATAACTTTTTCCGTTCCAATCGCCGCCGCTTCTTGGAAACTAATAGCTTCATTAAACCAAGGGGTTAAAACCATACGAGGATTACCATTTTCATCTTCATACCCAGTCGCATTTGGAATAACATAACCAACACAGTCAATTAATTTAACATTACAACTGAAGTCTTCAATTTTAATATTGGCCCCATTACTCGGTACAAACTTAGGTTCGGTGGTCATAATGTTTTTACCACCCGCACTTTGGGGTATTTCATCTAAACATCTTTTCTTTTGAGTTTCATCTTCAATATTAGGAACAATTAAATTTTCAATAACTTTTTTGATAAAAGTTGATTTACCCGTACGAACCGCTCCTACTACACCTAAATAGATATCCCCATTACCACGGGTTGCTAAGGGAATTATTACATTATCTTTCATCTTATCACACTCTCTTACTACCTAATTTTATGAAAGCGATAAGTATTTAGAACTGAAAAAGAATTAATCTAAAATATTATTAATAAGTTTTAATATTTCTTTGGAATTAGTATTATCCAGATTATAAGTAATTGTCATATTAAGTTTTTTAGTATTACAAGTATTGGCATTATAATCCGTAGTAACCGCACTAATATTAGGATTACTAAGTAAAATTTCTAACATATTTTTAAGACAGTATTCACAACAAAAATCGTTAATAGAAGTCTTATATTCCTTATAATCACCCTTTTTATATTTATTAAAACCAATAATACTAGGAGTTTTACTTAAATTTAAATATAAAAGTATTTCTAGTTTTAAAGTATTTATATCTATTTTAGAATTATCATAAGTAATAGTAATAATTAAATAGCCTTTATTAGTAATTAAGACTTTACTTACTCCCTCTAGACTTTCTATATATTGTTCTAATCCCGGATACATAATAGTATCAATAGTTAATGTTAATTTTGGCATAAATTTATCCTTTCTTAAATTAAATATTTTATAGTAAAAGTGGTACCTTTCTTACTAGTATCTACATTAATAAGACCATCATTACTTTCAATAATCTTTTGGGCAAGAGACAGACCAATCCCAATACTATTGGAAGATGAACTAGCCCCTTTATAAAATCTTTCAAAGATATGAGGTAAATCTTTTTCGCTAATGCCATCAC
>CAKOKF010000108.1 GCA_934090775.1 uncultured Bacilli bacterium | reverse complement strand
GAGTAGATGGGTACTGTTTGAGTACTTGAACCTAAAAAGCTACTTAAAACTTTAATAATTTGATCTTTTGTTACTTTGTAGCTAACTTTTTTGATTGTTTTTCCTGTTATATCACCAGTATCGGTTTGAATGCCAAGGCGCATAGTAGCAATGTATTCTTTGCTCTTAGAAGTTAAAATATCTACTAACTTCGTATCGTGATTCGTACAAACAATAAGGACACCAGTTGCTAGAGGATCTAGTGTTCCTGTGTGTCCTACTTTCTTTGTATGTAAATGTTTAGATATAATGTTTACAACATCACGAGAAGTCATATTCTTTTCTTTACATACATTAATAATCATTTTTGTTCTTCCTTGTGAATATTAGCTAAAATCTTTTCAATATTATTACCATATTCGATTGATTCATCATATTTAAAGATTAATTCGGGCGTATTACGAATTTCGATCTTCGATGCCAAACGCCCACGTAAATATTTAGCTGTACTGTCATTTAACTCTTTTTCTAAAATTTCATGGTCATCTTGTTCTAAGCTAGTGAAATAAACTTTACAAAATGATAAGTCATTAGTTACCTCACAAGCTGTAATGGTTATAGCCTTTAAAATTGAGTCACGACTTTCTTCTAAGATTATCTCACATAAAGCTTTTTGAATATTACTAGATATTCTTTTTTGTTTTACTTGGTTCATCTTTTTACCTCAACCATATCGTAACTTTCTAAAATATCCCCTTCTTTTAAGTCACTGTAAGATTCTAGAGTAATACCGCATTCAAAGCCTTTTTTAACTTCTTTAACTGTGTCTTTACCTCTTTGTAAACCAGCAATATTACCATCATGAATTACAATACCATCACGAATAACACGGATTTTAGAATTATTTTTAATTAAACCGTCAGTAACATAAGAACCAGCTATTTTACCGACTTTTGAGAAAGTAAATATTTTACGAACTTCGGCACGTCCAAAGATTTTCTCTTCAAATTCAGGATCAAGCATACCTTGCATAGCAGCTTCCATATCTTCGATAGCTTTATAAATAATATTATACAAACGAATATCTACACTGTATTCTTTAGCCATATCCTTAGTTTGAGGAGATGGGGAAACATTAAAGCCGATAATAATTGCATTGGAAGCATTAGCAAGGACGACATCACTTTCCGTAATTGTACCAATATCGCTACGAATGATATTAATCTTAATGCCCTTAACTTCAATCTTTTGTAAAGAATTTTTTAAAGCTTCTTCGCTACCTTTGACATCAGTTTTTAAAATCACGTTGATCTCTTTAGTGCCTTCATCTATAGCTTGAAATAAGGAATCTAAAGAAATATTTTCTTTCTTAAACTTTTGATCACGTGCAATTGATTTACGTTTTTCAGCTACTTCTTTAGCTTGAGTTTCTGATTCAAAACTCATAAATTTATCACCAGCTTCAGGATTTCCTTGAAGACCAGTAATTTCAACAGGAGTTGAAGGTCCGGCACTGACAACATCTTGGCCTAAATCATTTTTCATTGTTCTTACTTTACCATAGTTAGTACCAATAACGATTGGATCGCCAATTCTTAGTGTACCATTTTGAATAAGGATGGAAGCCACACCACCAACATGTTTATCTAATTTAGATTCAATAACGGAACCAACGGCATATCTATTTGGATTTGCTTTTAAATCTAACATTTCAGCAGTTGCTAGGATAGTTTCTAATAATTCATCAATATTTTGGCCAGTTTGAGCAGAAATTTTAACAAATGGATATTCACCGCCCCACTCTTCAGGAGTGATATTTAAAGCAGCCATTTCTTCCATAACTTTATTTGGATTAGCATCCGGTTTATCCATTTTATTAACAGCAACAATAATAGGTACTTTAGCAGCTTTAGCATGGTCAATAGCTTCTTTAGTTTGAGGCATAACCCCATCGTCAGCAGCCACAATGATAATAACAATATCTGTTACACTGGTTCCACGAGCACGCATTGCCGTAAATGCTGCATGACCTGGAGTATCAATAAATGTTATTGGTTCACCGTTATGAACGATTTGATAAGCACCTATAGCTTGAGTAATGCCACCAAATTCCGTTGAAACAACTTTAGAATGACGAATTGTATCTAATAGAGTTGTTTTGCCATGGTCGACATGTCCCATAATAGTAACAACTGGAGGCCTTTTTACTAAATCTTCTTTAGAATCTACAATTTCATATTCTTCGAAGTTAGTAATATCTTGGGTAGTATCTCTTTTTAAAACTTTGTTATATTCTAAAGATACAACTTCAGCATCTTCAAAACTAATTGGCATTGTTAAATTTGACATAATACCATTAGTCATTAACTTAGTAATTAAGTTAGCAGCACTACAACCGATTGCTTCGGCTAAAGCTCCTACTGTCATATTTTCATGATATAAAATAATATTGTCATCTTTAGCATTCTTCTTTAATTTAGATTTATTCTTATACATTTCTTTTCTTTTGTTTAAGAACTCGGCTTTAGAAGAGGCAATTTCACTTTTTTTCTTTAATTTTTGTTTTTTATCACCTGATTGGTAAGATTTTTTAATATTGGTTGTTTCCATAATATCTTCTACAGCTTCATCAATTACATCTTCTTCTTCTAATGATGTATCATCGGCAGTCGATATTAAGTTAATGGCATTATCTAAAATAATTATGTCGTCTTCTAAAAGTTCGGAATCACCACTTTTTACTTTAATTCCTAATTCTTCACACTTTTTTAAAATTTCAGCAACTGTATGATTAGTGTCATTTGCATATTCTTTAACAGTCATCATAAAGTACCACCTCTTTCTTATATATATTTTTCTATTTCTTCATAG
>CAKOKF010000107.1 GCA_934090775.1 uncultured Bacilli bacterium | reverse complement strand
CCCAAAAGGAGCATTGGTCCCCATTTGCTGATAATAAGCATTGCCTTCTTGATAAAATTTTTCTAAATCTAACCTTTTTAAATTCATACTTAATTTTCCTTCTTAAATTTATTCATAATTCTTAAAGTATTTAAAATAGTAAGTAAAGTAACACCAGTATCAGCAAATACTGCAAGCCACATGTTAGCATAACCAAAAACACTTAAAAGTAAAATTACTACTTTAACACTCATTGCAAAAATCAAATTTTCCTTAATAATTCTTTTAGTATATTTAGAAATATTAATAGCTAAAGGAATTCTTGATAACTCATCACTCATAAGAACAATATCACTTGCCTCAATTGCTGAATCACTACCAACACCACCCATAGAAATACCAATATCAGCTCTTCTTAACACAGGGGCATCATTAATTCCATCACCTACAAAGATAGTAACTTCACTATTATCACTAACTTTTTCAAAAGCTTCAAACTTATCTTGAGGTAACATTTCATACTTTATCTCATCGATACCTAACTTTTTACCAATATTTAATGCTACTGCCTTTTTATCACCAGTAAACATATAAGTTTTAATATTATTTTTCTTTAGTTCTTCAATCGTTTCTTTAGCGTTATCTTTGATGCCATCATTAATAACTACCGAAGCCACATGCTTACCATTAATATTTAAATGTAAATCTATATCAATATCACAACCACATAACTTACTATTACCAATTAAAACATTCTTTTTATTTAATTTAAAACTAATACCATTACCTTCTATTTCTTTATAATCTAAGACATCACTATTATCAATTTTACCCTTTTTTAACTTTAAAATAGACTTAGCAATGGGATGGTTAGATAAAGACTCACCCTTAGTTAAAATATCTATTATTTCATCTTTACTATACTTATCATCTAATACTTCAATTTTTTCAACATTAAAAGTTCCATTTGTTAAAGTACCAGTTTTATCAAATATTATACTAGTCGTATTACTTAAATTATCTAAATAATTACTCCCCTTTACTAAGATACCTTTCTTACTAGCTGTTCCAATTCCGGTAAAATATGATAAAGGAACTGATATAGCAATCGCACAAGGACAAGATATAACTAGGAAAGTTAAAGCTCTATATAAACTAATTTTAAATGGTACTTTAAAGATTAAAGGTAAAATAATAGTTATAAGAAAAGCTAAACCAATAATAATAGGTGTATAAACTTTACTAAATTTAGTAACCATATTTTCCGTTTTGGTCTTTTTATCCGTAGCGCTTTCTAGTAAATCTAAAATCTTTGCAACCGTTGAATTAGAAAAAGTATTATTAGCTTTTATTTCTAAAACATCGCCCATATTTATACTTCCAGATAAAACTTCATCAGATATATTTACATTAACAAGAGCACTTTCTCCTGTTAAAGCCGAAGTATCTAAACTACTACTACCTTTAATAATAATCCCATCTACCGGAACTTTCTCACCTTTTTTAACAACTAAAACATCATCTTTCTTTACTTCTTCAACAGGAACTTTAACTATCTTTTTACCATCTACTAAATAAGCAAAAGGTTCTTTAATATCCAGTAAATCTTTAATAGACTTACGAGAATTATTAATAGCTTTCTCTTCTAATATCTTACCTATAGTATATAAAGTAATAACCATTATACCTTCTAATACTTCACCTATAAGTAAAGCTCCTATACAAGATATAGTAATTAAAGCATTTTCATTAATACCACTACCTTTTTTTAATAACTTTATTGCATTAATACTAGTTTTATATAAAAGTAAACTATAAGAAATAACATATAAAATAATCTTTACTATATTAGGAAGAGGTAAAAAGTATCCTAAAAAACCTATTATTAAAGCGATAACTAAAATACTTAAATGGTATTCTTTTGTATCACTATCTTCTTTAACATCTTCATTTAAAGTTATATAAGCATCAGGCTCAACTGTCTTAATTAAATCATTTAATTCTTCTAAAGTATAATCTTTATCAGATTCATAAGAAATCTTACAAGTACTAAAATTAACTACTGCATTATTAAAATTAGCATTATCATTTAACATTTCTTCTATTTCTCTAGCACAGTTAGCACAATCTAAATTATTTATATTATATTTATACTTTTTCATTAGTCTTCTCCTTTTAATTTATGTTCTATGTGTTCGATGCCTATTTCATATAATTTAGTTATATGTTCATCATCTAATCTATAGTACACTTCTTTTCCTTCTCTTCTAAAATTAACTATTCCGGCACTTCTTAAAATAGCTAATTGATGAGAAATAGATGATTTAGTCATATTAAGGACATTTGCTATATCACAAACACACATTTCATTTTTATCTAAAACCCATAATATCTCGGTTCTAGTTATATCTCCTAGAAGCTTAAATACTTTAGAAAGTCTTTCTAACTCATCTTTTTTTGGTTTACATTTTAAAGCTTTATTAACAGCATCTTTATGGATAATATTACAATCACAAACATTTACATTTTCCATACATTTCTCCATTATAATCAAATGATTATTCAATTATTTTTCTTCTTTATTATAGTTGAATGCATATTCAACTGTCAAGCATTTTTAATAGTTTAAACAGTACTCTAAAATAATTTTTAACCGTAAAAATTTAAAAAGCCCTAGAAAAAACTCCTAGAGCTACAAATACCAAAATAATTGTATTGCATAATTTATTTTAAATAAAAATTGCTATATCTTATTATCTTACTCAAAAGAAATAGAAAAATAATTTATAGCAAAATGTTTCTAAATCAATTTATTAATGTTATTTTAACATAGCCATTGCCTTTTTTAGCACAGTTTGCTGTTGGCGTTGTCTCACTACAACTAGTTGAAACAGTTTTCGTATCCGTAACAGTCGAAGTCGTACAATTATAACAGTACATAGCTTTATCACTTAATAAAGAATTACCGATGTAGCTTGAGCCACCGCCGCCACCACCATAACAACTTCCACTTGTACCAGAACCACCACCAAAGTAGCCACTGCCACCAGCACCGCCGGTT
>CAKOKF010000106.1 GCA_934090775.1 uncultured Bacilli bacterium | reverse complement strand
AAAAGCAAAGAAAATGACATAAAATATGTAAGCGAAAACTTTAAAAATTTAGAAAATGAGTTTAATAAAATAATCGAAATTGTAAGTAATTACTTAAAATAGTCTTTACTTACTTTTTATTTTTGTTAAAATTTATTTAGATGTTTAGGAGAAATTGTTTATGATTAATACAAAGTTAACTAGGTTAGCAAGTAAAATAGCTTATAAAGCTCATGAAGGGCAAGTAGATAAAGCTGGTGTACCTTATATATTTCATCCAATTCATATAGCGGAACAAATGGATACGGAAGAGTCTTGTATAGTGGCATTGTTACATGATGTAGTTGAAGATAGTGATATTACGATTGATTATTTAAGTAAATATTTTAGTGAAGAAGTAATGGCTGCTTTAAAGATATTAACTAAAAATGAAAATGATGATTATGTTGAATATATTAAAAGAGTTAAAACTAATAAACTTGCTACTAAAGTAAAATTAAAAGATTTGAAACATAATAGTGACTTAACTAGATTAGATATTGTAACTGATGAGGACAGGGAAAGATCAACAAAATATATAAATGCCATTAGGTATTTAGAAGATATTGAAACTATTTAATTAATAAGGTATCTATAATAGTTAAAATTGACCAAAATAGTACCGTGATTTTTTACTTGATTTTATAAAATTAATGTGTATAATATCAATTACCTAAAGGGGGAAAGGTAAAATGAATATAAAGATAAAAAAAGAAAATATTAAAAGATATGCGGCTGGTGTTGCTATTGCGACTATCGTTGGCTCATCAGTAGGACTTACAATTGGTTGTAAAAAAACCGATCATACTAAGGAATTATGTCCAGTAACAAAATTACTTAATATGTTACCTGATTATAAAAATGCGGAATTAGAATATTCTATTCCACAAGGTGTAGAACATCAATTAGAATATTTAGTAGAAGATTATAATAGAAAAATGGATGATCCACAAAATGAACTAGCAACTACTGAGGATGATGAAGAAAAAATACTTCTTGGCTCAACTTATGGTAAAATTGTTTATACTGAGGAGTTATATAAGACTTACTTAGATGGTACTGAAGAAATTTATGAAAATGAATATTTTGGCGGCGAGTATGGAATTACTTCTTATTTTAATGATGGTACAAAAAATATTTTAGTTTTTAATAATAATGGTGAACCTGATAAGACACGTAATTTTCAATTAAAAAAAGTAAATAAACCTAGTAGATAAATTGATAAGTATATTAGTCTTGTTTAAAGTATAAAAAAAATTAAGAATAGCACTTAACGGTGTTATTTTTTTAAACTTATGGTATACTTAGTTGGTCTTATGGGGAAGCTTATGATAAATAAAATAAAAAATATGTTGATTTATAATTTTAAAGAATTAGTGATTTTTCAAATTGTGTTTAAAATTACTAGTTTTCTTATTTTTGCTCCGTTATTTTTAAATATTTTTAATATAATTATGAAGATAACGGGCTATGAATATTTGACTTTTGAAAATATGGTTGGCTTTATATTAAATCCATTAGTAGAATTTATGCTTATTTTGTTAATTCTTTTTATGATGGTTTATACTTTCTTTGATTTAAGTACGGTAATAATTATATTAGATGCGTCTTATCAAGAGAAAAAAATAGATATAAAAGAAGTTTTAACTATATCTACTAGAAAGTCTTTAGAAGTATTTAAAGCAAAAAATATTGCTCTTGCATTTATGATCTTATTTTTGATACCTTTTTTAAATATTGGTATAGCATCAGGTTTTATTTCTTCTATTAAAATACCAGAATTTATTATGGATTATATCAATAATAATTTACTATTTATGTTTATATTTTGGCTAACTTTTGGTTTATTAACAGTTATTTTATTAAGATGGTTATACGCGATTCATTATTATATTCTAGAAAATTGTGATTTTAAAGAAGCAAGAAAAAGAAGTATTAATTTAATTAATGGTAGTCGAATAAATGATTTAAGTAAGTTGATAGTAGTCCAAGGTATTGTGTACGGTATTTATCTTATTTTCTTATTTATAGGTATTGCTTTAATTTATTTTATTTATAAGTTACTTCAAAAAATTATGATAATTGGTAGCGTTTTTATAACTATTATTGGTATTTTTTTAGCTTTATCATTAATAATCTTTGCAGCTTTGTCTATGCCTTTAAGTTATGCTGTTATGAGTATAATGTTTTATCGTCATAAGGAAAAAAATCAGGAATTAATAAAACATATTAATTTTAATAAACAAAGAAGAGTTATTATAACAACAAAAAAATGGCAACATATTAAAGCAACATTGATAGTTGTAGGTGTTATTACGGGTAGTATTTTTACTTACAATGTGGCTACTAATAGATATAATTTTAATATTGAGTATATAAAAAATACAGAAATTACTGCTCATCGTGGAGATAGTCTTAATTATCCAGAAAATACTATTTTAGCATTTGATTCCGCTGTTAATAAAAATGCTGATTGGATAGAGTTAGATGTGCAGCTAACTAAGGATAAAGAGATAGTCGTATGTCATGATGCTAATTTAAAAAGAGTAGCTGGTGTTGATAAAAATATTTATGATCTTAGCTATGAAGAATTATCACAAATAAATATAAAGAATAATAATGATGATACTAACGTTAAAATACCATTATTAAGTGATGTTTTTAGGTGGGGACTTTTTAATAATGTAAGTTTTAATGTTGAATTAAAGCCTTACGATGATGATTTAACTTTAGTAAAAAAAGTTATCGAATTAGTAAAAAAGTATTACTTAGAAGATCGAGTTACTTTATCTTCTAATAAATATAGTATTTTAGAAGAAATAAAAAATGTTGATGATAAAGTATCAACAGCTTATATAATGAGTTTGGCTTATGGTGATATTTCTAAGTTGGATAAAGCTGATAATTTTAGTATAGAAGCTTCTTCGATAAATAAAGATTTAGTTAAAAAGTTGCATAATGACGGTAAGGAAGTATTTGCTTGGACAGTGAATGCAAGAGATAGTATTAACAAAATGTTAGATTTAAATGT
>CAKOKF010000105.1 GCA_934090775.1 uncultured Bacilli bacterium | reverse complement strand
TTAAGTCTATGAGGAATGAAACTATTAATATATTATCTCTTAGAGAATTGTGGAGCACGACGTGCTTTTTTAAGTCCGTATTTCTTACGTTCTTTAACTCTTGGATCTCTTGTAACGAAACCAGCTTTTTTAAGAATTTTACGATATGAGTCTTCTCTTGTTTGATCAGCGTTAGCATCAAATTCAATTAAAGCTCTTGTAATAGCATGACGAATAGCGCCAGCTTGTCCAGAGAAGCCACCACCTTTAACTGTTACTTCGATATCGAATTTTTCTTCATTATCAGTAGCAACAAGTGGTTGTTTAATATCCATAACTAAAGTTGCATAAGGCATATATTCATCAACAGGTACACCATTAACAACGATTTTACCTTTACCTAATGTTAATCTTGCTTGAGCACTAGATCTTTTTCTACGACCAGTACCAGTCCATACTTTTTTATCTGTCATTATATATTATCCTCCTACTTAACTTCTAATACTACTGGTTTTTGAGCAACTTGTTCATATTCAGAACCAGCATAAACAAATAATTTTCTATACATTTGTCTTCCTAAAGGTCCTTTTGGTAACATACCTTTAACAGCTCTTTCAACCATTTCTTCTGGATATTTAGTAATCATTTCTTGGGCATTTCTTTCTCTTAAGCCACCAGCATATCTACTATGATTGTAATACATCTTATCGTTTAATTTATTACCAGTTAAAACAACTTTACTAGCATTAATAACAATAACATAATCACCACAATCAACATGAGGTGTATAAGTTGGTTTATGTTTACCCTTAAGTACAGTAGCAACCTTAGTTGCAAGACGTCCTAATGTTTGTCCTTCTGCATCGATAACATACCATTTACGGTCTACAGTTTCTTTTTTTTGCATGAATGTATTCATATTTTTTCCCTTTCAATTATACTACTCGTTATTTCGACTTCCCACATCTAATAATTTTTGTATAAATAAAATGTACCATTTAAAAGTATATAGTAAGTCCCCTTTAAAGTCAAACAAAATTTACAATATTTTGATAAAAAAAGACCTGTTATAGGTCATTAATATCTAATAATTGTTGAAAATCACCTTTTTCAAACAAATTATCATCTAATCTTGTAATAATATTTCCTTTTTTAATCTCACCATCAGTTACATAAATAATAGTAGGTACTTTTGTTACTTTAACTTCAGATAATCCTAATAACTCATTAACGGCATTTATTTTATTAGCATCATCTTTTAAAGAATCTAAATTAACATAATAAAATTTATCTTTTAACTTATATTGTTTAATTAAGCTCTTTAAATCTTTTTCTAAAGCATATATTTCTTTATTACCAGTATATGATAAATAAATAAAGTAAGTACCCTTATTATTCTTTAACCCGCTTAAATCTTCAGCTATATTATACGATTTCGTAACTAATTTATGTTTTACTAAATAAGAAGAATTAGCTTTATTATTATTAATACCACTTATAAAAGTATATAAAAGAAAAGAAATAATAAATAATCCTAAAATGCCAACGATTAAAATTGTATATTTTTGATAAGTACTTGGCAATTTCTTTTTAGTCATAATAATCAACTACTTTCTATATTAGAAGTATAGCATAATTTTGGAGTGATGAAAATAGGGTTTTTTAGTAAGAGATTTTAAATAAGCTTATATTATATTAACATAAAGATTTATTTTTTTAGCTTATTAATACAAAATTCAACTATTAAACCGTATAAAACCAGTATAATAAATATCATATTGTAGTAAATGCTTTTAACACCAGCCATGTAACATATAATCTCTAAAAGAATCATGATGGTACATAAGGAAACAATAAATATTATTTGATTTATAATTCTATGTATCTTATTCTTCTTCATTTGCTCTAGTAAATTTTCATCAGCGAAAGATTCTTTATCACTTATACTTAGTCTAGAACCTGCTAATATTTCATTGATAGATACGCCATAAAGTTCACTTAGTTTGGGTAAATATTCTAAAGAAGGGTAGGCTTTGCCACACTCCCATTTAGAAATAACAACTTTAGATACGCCTAATCTTTCAGCAACGTCTTGTTGAGTAAAACTACTTTCTTCACGTTCATTTTTTAGAAATTTGCTAATTTTCTTAATATCCATAATATAAACACACCTCTAGTATAATGATAACTTATAAGTTAATAATAGTAAACTTTAAATAAGAAGTGTTGACTATACTTAAATTAACTTTATCAGCTATAATCTTACTTAGAATAAATTTTAGTTCTATGTCTTATAGGTATATTATCTTGATTAAATGCTTTATCTTTAAAGATTACTTCCCTTGGAAATTTATTTCTAATTGCTGTCCTTTGATCTAAGTTAACATTATTTATTATTTTTTCAGCTTTATCAGTAAACAATATACCATCTAAATGGTCTATTTCATGGCACAAAACAATTGCCTCAAAATCTGTTGCTATTTTATGGTGATAATTACCATCTATATCCTGATAAGCTAACTCAATGTAGTAGGGCCTTGCCACTTTACCAATTGTGTTTTTGATACTCATGCAAGACTCATAATAGTATTGCAATCCTTTCATAGTAGTTATTTTAGGATTGAAATAAGTAGTTGTGTTATACTTTTTAAGTAAATTACAATTGTCTTCATCTTCTTTGTTTTCTTCAGTGGGATTTATTACTAAAATAAATCTTTTATTTATGCCAAATTGGGGAGCAGCGGCTGCAAAAGCTTGATGTTCAAAACAAATTTCTTGCATTTGATTAATTAAACCAGTATAAAATTCTTTATTTTCAAAATTTTTAACATCTTGGCAAAGCTCTTTTAATCTTTTATCATCTTTTTGTATTAACGTTAACTCCATAACATCACCATTTTCTACCAAAATGATATCATATTTTAAAATAGGTGTGTTAAGTAAATTTAAAAAACCTTATAATATTAATTTAGTATAATTATTAAAATAATGGTTATCATACTAATATGAAATGGATTAATTATTATATATATTATAGTATTTTAGGTTTTTTATTTGAAACTTGTTGTAATGTTTTTATAAGAAGTAATTAT
>CAKOKF010000104.1 GCA_934090775.1 uncultured Bacilli bacterium | reverse complement strand
GCATTAATTCTTGTAATCCATAATTTTCTAAAGTTTCTCTTATTTTGTTTTCTATCACGGAAAGCATAATTACCACTGTGGAATACTTGTTCTTGAGCAGTTTTATATAATCTATGTTTAGAACCAAAGTAACCCTTAGCTTCTTTTAATACTTTTCTTCTTCTTGTTTTGGAAACGCTTCCACCTTTAACTCTTGTCATTTTCTACACCACCTTACTAGATTCTATCCTTTAATTTCTTAGCGAAAGTATCATTTAATACTCCCTTATTTCTTCTTTGTCTTACCATTTTTGCTGAATCTTTTGCTGTTTTATGGTTACCATTACTCTTCTTATATGTAACAGTACCATTTTTCTTAGCATTTAAAACTTTGCTACTTGCTTTATGAGTTTTTTGTTTGCATTTTGCCATAATAACATTTCCTTCCTTACTACTTATTTACTTTTGGTGCCAATAGCATAAACATGTTTCTACCTTCTAATTTTGGCTTTTCTTCGATAACGGCTACTTCTTCCAGTTCTTTTGCGAATCTTTCAAGTACCTCGGCTCCTAACTCGGTATGAGCCATTTGACGTCCCTTAAATCTAATTGACGCCTTAATTTTATGACCTTTAACTAGATAATCATAAGCATTTTTTTTACGAGTATTAAAGTCACCAATATCAATAGTTACTGATAATTGATACTCTTTTAACTCTTTATTATTTTCTCTTTGTCTTTTTTGCTGTTCTTTTAATTTCTTTTGTTTTTCATAACGATACTTGTTGTAGTCCATAATTTTTGCAACAGCAGGATTACCATTGGCATTTAATAAAACCAAATCTAATCCAGCATAAGATGCAAGTGTTAACGCATCACTACGTTTTTTAACTCCCATTTGTTCTCCATTTGGACCAATAACCATCATTTCCGAAACCCTAATTTTATCATTAATAGGCATTTCATTCTTATCTTTTGCTATATAAACACACCTCCACTATTATTATATTTAAAAAGGTAGATACCTAGTATCCACCTCTTACCTAAAAGTTCTTTTCTTTCTTGGCATTGAACCCACTTTACTAATTTAAAGTCAGGTGAATTTGTGGATACAAATTGCTTTCCTTTTTAATAACACTTAAGATTATAACATATTTTTTTTTTAATGCAAGTAAAATATGGCTATTTAAGCCCTATTTTTTTACTTTTAATACTCTTCTGCGACTAAAGCGGTATTTTCGGCATAATGCCTCTCCCAAGTTCGCATTCTTTTAAACTGTTGATGCGTACAACTTTTTCTTTTATTACAAACAATAATAGCTTTTCTCTTTAAGCTAATTGCATAACCACATAAATCACAATTAACATTCAAGATTGCTAATTCTTTCTCAAGTTGTAAACAATTTCTTTTATCTTCTAATTTTGATGATTTTTTCAATCGAGCCTGAATAGTTCTTTTAACCACTATTTCGCTTTTAATATTATTCTTCTGATTAATTAGAGCATATTTTTCTCTATTTAATCTTTGTAACATTTTATCAATATTAATACCTTGATCTAATAAATCTAACTCTTCTAAGTATTCTAGATAGAGATTCTTTTCAGCATTTCTAATGTTTTTTGTAAATGATATCTCATTACCACCATTTTTAGGTACTTTCTCATTTGCTTGATTTGTTTTTCTCTTAGTTTGTATATTTTTCTTCATCTTTAACTCCTTAATTCCATTTTATGCCGAAAACTACCTGGAGTAAAGAAAAAAAGCACCATTTTTAAGTGCTTTTATTATTAATTTCTTTCTTTTACTTTGTAATCTTTTCTTAATCCCTTTAAGAAGCCTAATTTAGCACGTCTTACGTAGCCTTTCTTAATAACTTCAATTGAATCAATAGTTGGAGCGTTTACTGGGAATATACGAGTTACACCAATACCATAACTTTTCTTTCTTACAGAAAATCTTTTTGATACAGAACCACCATTAATATCAGTAACTAAACCTTCAAATGATTGAATACGTCTTTTATTACCTTCGATAACCCATACATTAACTCTTACTGTATCACCAACACGAAATTCAGGAATATCTTTTCTTACATGTTTAGCATTAATTTTATCAACTAAATTTGTCATCCGTCTAATTCCTTTCTATATAATATCACTTAAAATCATTATTTATATTTAAATAAGCGGATTTTCTACAGAGTTTCCTCCGAAGCAAGAATATCTTACCATACTTAACGAATACTAGTCAATCTTTTTTTCTTCAAGCTTTCTAACTTTTGCTTTTCTTTTTTTTAAATTATATTATAATATCACTTACGAAAGGACTTCTATGCAACTTACCAACATCGATATTATCCGTAACAATTTTAAAATTAAAAATAATTATCCTCTAATTAGCAATATAGCCTATACTTATCAATACGTTGAGTACTTAAGCAATAAAATCTTATTTGAACATAATACAACCGTCATCACTAAACTTCTTATTAAAGATTATATCATCAATTCCATATCTATTATCGAAGCTCTATTTTATGCTTTATTAAATCCTTTTTATAATTTCAAACACCCTGTATCTTTTAACTTTCTATTAAAAAACATTCTCAAGCAAAATGTTCTTAAATTAACTTCTAAGGATATTAAACTTCTTTATAATTTAAAAAGCCTTCGTAATAAAGTTCATATTTATTCATCATTGCAAGCTAAGTTAACCGACTATAATTCTTATACTTTAAATGATTATTATTTAATGAAAACTATTCTTTATAAAATTTTAAATAATAAAATTATCAGTAATGGTAAATTTAAAACCAGTTAGAAAAAACGCTTCTCCTCCAAGAAACGTCTTTTTTTATTAATATTGTTTAGCAAAATAAATATCGTACTTTGATTTTTTACCGCATACTGGACATATACTTGTCTCATTATCACCAATAATACATCTTGACTTTAAACCAGTATCAGCTTTAATCTTATCTTCACATTCCATATTACCACACCAAGTAATTTTGATAAAACCATTTTTCTTTTTTGCGATATCTTTAAATTCATCATATGCACTAGCTTCATACATCATACTATCACGACGTTTTAAAGCTCTTTCAT
>CAKOKF010000103.1 GCA_934090775.1 uncultured Bacilli bacterium | reverse complement strand
ATCATAAATTGTCGGGTTATCAATTTCTTGCCAATCTAGAAGTAAATTAAACATTAAATTATCTACTTCATTTGGATATGCTAACTTCAAATCAACATTACGTAATTTATTTTCATACTGTTTCCAACAGCCAGTATTATGAATTTCCTCATCAACTGTATCTTTTTTTAATTCACGTTGCCAATCAAAAAGCATAAATTTATCTAATGGTTTATCACAATCATTAACTACTTTATCAAAAACATTTAAAGAATTCCTTGTTTCTACAACGTCATCTAAAAAATGTTCTCCAGTAACTTTTTTATCAAATAATAATTTTTCTAAATTTTCTTTGCTAAACGTACTTCCTTCTAAATGATTAGAATGAAATAAAAATTCAATTTTCAAATCATCATAAAAAGAATTTTTTATCTTAGATATTTTTTTCATCTCTTTAGCAGTAATCTTCATATTATTCCTCCATAGCCTTTAAATCAAGAATATTGTAACATAATCAGTTATAATATTAAAGATTTTAATCTAATAATTAATTACTTATTTCAAACCTACTAAGGGTGGGTGGCTGTGGGAAATAATAAAGAACCCCTATTTCTTAAAAAATAGTATCTTTTTCTAAAACACTATGTTATCATGAAAATGTAGGAAAATTATACCTACAGGGAGGAAATAAAATGGTTAACACACGACAAAATTTACTAGAAAGTAAAACAGACTTATTAGAAAGTTTAAACCAATATAAATGGTTAATTTCTAAAGAAGCTTACGAATATTTAGAATCTTTATTAAACTTAGAAATATCAGCCTTTAATCCTGAATTTAGTGATAATAATAGAGAAATATTAAGAAAAATAGATTTATATAAAAAAATGGCTATTTATAATATTTGCCATCGTACTAAAAATTTATTAAGTAGTAATAGTGAAGGTATTCTTATTGATACAGTCGAAAGATACGATCATCCCGTTGAATTTAATATTTTCGGTATAATAAATAATCGCAACTTTGATTGTTTTCGCTTTAATATATCCGAAGAAAACCCTTTATATATTGGCGATGCTATTATCAGTTCCAGTGCTATAAATGCCGAACTACGTAATCAAGAAATAGAAAGACTTCATAGCTTACATGATGAAAAAAATAATCAAGATAATCCTCATGCTATGCATGATGGTATCAAACGTTTACAAGATGAAAATGGTTCTTCTTGGGAAGTAACTCATCGTTATGAATTAAATCGAATTAAAAAGCAATATGATAACTTAGCTATGTTTACTTTAGATGAAAAAACTAAAGAAGAAATAGCTGTTAAGAATTATTTAGCTAATTTAATCTTACAAGATATGAATTTAAAAGATACTGATTTTACTATCACTTACGGCGATGGTATGAAAAGAAACTTAGTTAGAAAATATCCTGGTATGAGTGTTAAACATAATATTACCAATTTATAATTTAATTAATATAAAGACTGTTTCTAAATTTTTGATTAACTAGAAACAGTTTTTTAATCTTAAAAAGCCCCTATTTCTAGGAACTTCTAAATTCATATTATTAGATTTATTATTTACTAATCTTTTTATATTTACCTAAGACCCTTTTGATAGCTACTGTAGGTTTTACTTTTTTAGCAAGAAAGTCACATTCTTTACTACCTCTTAAATAAGAAATTAAAAGATGCTTATCACTATAATCACATATTTCTATTAAGGTATCATTATCAATTTCCTTAAATTTTTCTTTTGGAATTAAAGACATTTCAAAGGCTAAATCTGGACGGCGATTAATAAAATCAAGAATTTTTGATAAACTTTCCGTGGTTTCATAATGCACAGCAATGGCCTTGCTCATGTAATAATCAATATATGACATTTTTTCATCAGGAAATATTGTCAACATCAAATCATAATTATGGATGCAATTACTAAATCCTTGGGTTTGCATTAAGTTATTTAATCTATCTTTGTTAGCATTAGATATTCCTTCATCATTAAAACTGCCTATCATAAGTAATTGTTCGGCTGAGGCTAGCAAGTAAGTTTCATCATCAAAGGCATCTAAATGTTTTTTGGAAAAAACACCTTTTATAGAACTATATTGATCGCTTTTATAGATTTTGGCAATCACTTCATGCTTGATTTCTAGTATTTTTTTAAATCTCAATATATATTCTTCTCTTTTAGTCGGTAATATACCTTCTATACTTTTATGAAAAAAATCAAAAACAAAATCACATTCTTTTAAAAGGTCAGTATATTCTTTTCTAGCAAACTTTGACGATATTGATTTATCTAAATAGCTAAGATTAATTTTACCGTAGTCGCCGTTAAAGTTAATATCAGCTTGCATCAAGTCTTGTAATAGTTCTACATTGTCATAGTATAAAGCCGTATAATATAAAGCCAAAGATGTTCTAACTTTTTTATTTTCTTTTTCATCTACTATTGGTAACAAAGTATAAATTATATTACCCTTAGGATCTTTTTGTAAATTCTTAAAATTAGCATTAATTAAGTCAGTTAATACCGCCACCATTTTTTTATCCGTGATATCTTCTCTATCCTTATCTAATTTAATATTTTCTTTAACAGATGTCTTAATTTCATTTAGTGTGTTTAAAACATAAACATTAATAAAATCATCTTTATTTAGTGTATCCATGAATCCTCCCTGATTATATAGTTAAATCATTAACTAAAAATACAATATTTATTATATTTAAATATCAATATCTTTACAATAAAAAAGTGGAAATATTTAGTTATTTTAACAGTAACTTTTATGTCTTGGATATTTTTTTAAATTTAATTTTAAATGGTAGCAACATTATTGGTATAATAGATAATCGCAGCTTTGATTGCTTTCGCTTTAATATATCCGAAGAAAACCCTTTATATATCGGGGATGCTATTATCAATTCCAGTGCTATAAATGCCAACTACATAATCAAGAAATGCAAAGACTAAAAAACTTACATGACATTAAAACAAGTCAAGATAATCCTCTAGCTATGCATGATGGTATAATTCGTTTGCAAGATGAAAATGGATCTTCTTGGGAAATAAAACATAAATATGAATTAGATAGAATTAAAAAAGAATATGATAATTTAGC
>CAKOKF010000102.1 GCA_934090775.1 uncultured Bacilli bacterium | reverse complement strand
AATAAACTTTTTCCATATTAGTCGCCAAAAACTTGGCTTGCTCAGGTCCTAAAAAATCTATCCATTCGTTATTGCCAGTAAACTGCGAAGTTTTAATTACCTCTAAAAGGTTAGGTATTTTATCTAAAAATTCAATAATTTGTACTAAAATAGGATAAGTTACGCCCTCAAAAGGTTTACCAGTCATAATAGTCATAATTTGTTTTTCATCATAACTATTTAAGCCTTCTTCTAACCCCGTATTATCACTTTTAACTTCAACAAATTAATTAGTAGATGCATCTAATTGGTAATAATCTTTAATTAAACCAGTAGAGTTAACTAAACCATCAGGGGTAATTTCTAATTTTTTATAGCCTTTAATAGCGTGGCATATTTCATGGGTTAAAATAGCTAATTTTCTCTCATCGTTAAAATCAAACCTAGAATCATAAGTTCTAATATAAATAATGGACTTTAAAACTACTTGCATATCTCTTAACTGAATATCATTTTCATAAAAAGCACCGGCTAAAAACGGAATATTTATATCTTTTTGACGATTAAAATACTGTTTTAAAAACTTATTACAATCCTCACCTTTTTCTTGAATATGAATTTCACAGCTAAGTAAAGCATTATAAATAATTTCTCTTTTATCTTCACCATAATAAGTAATTAAAGCCGGAAGCAAAGTCTTTAAATAATTTTCTAGCTCCAAAGAATAACCATATTTTTGACTTATTTTTTCTACAAATTCATTAATACTCATCTAAAAAAAATTTCTTTCTAATCTTTTTGCCTACATATGCCATTAGACCTAATACCTAAAGTAATATAATAATCTTCATTATAAGTATCTATTACTTGACCATCTTTATTAGTCATAATACTATGGCATTTATAAATATAAATTTTCTTATCAAACACTTTACTATCATCTAAATAAATCTCCGTACCGCCATCATTTAAACCATCAAGAAATGCTATTTCTTTTATTACATCTTCAATTGATACAGTACCATTCTTTAACTCATTAATTAAATTTTTCTTATTTTCTTTATAATTAATATCATTTGTTTCTGTATAAATAGTTTTATTATCACTAGTCTTAGTAACTTCTAAGTAGGCTATATCATCAGTCTTACTTGGCTCGTCTACTATCCTATCCCAACTACATCCACTAACTATTAAAAGTAATCCTAAACATAAAATACATTTCTTCATAAAACAATCTCTCCTTAGATTTATTTTATCATAATTTATTCTATTTACTAGAATTATTTTCTCTTTAGTAAAGGATATAAACTTAATAAAAATAAAATAAACCAGATATTAAAGATAATATACTTTAAATATTCTATAAAAGTATAACCTATTACTAGCATATTAAGGTTTAAAAAAGCAAAAACTATATAATTACTTATAAAAAGTGTACAAATTAATTTAATAAATATCATATCCATAGTAAAATATATTTCTATTTTGAAAAATTTATTATATAATTAACTAGGTGATTTTGATGGAATTAATTAAGTATGTGATCTTAGGTATTATCCAAGGTTTAACAGAGCCTCTTCCTATTTCTAGTAGTGGTCATTTGTTAATATTTAGAGAATTATTTAATACTAATATGTTTAATGATTTAAACTTTGAAGTTATGGTTAATTTTGGTTCCTTTATTGCTATTTTAATCATTTTTTGGAAAGATATCGTTAGACTGGTAACTAACTTTTTTAAGTATTTATTTGCGGATAAAAAGGATAAGAAAAAATACTACGAAGACTTTAAGTATTGTATGTTAATTGTTGTAGGTTCAATTCCTGTTGGTATTGTTGGTTTGCTATTTAAAGATAAGATTGAAGCGTTTGCTAGTGTTAAAGAAGTTGGTTTTGCTCTTTTAATTACGGCTTTAGCTTTATTCTTAGTTAGAAGTAGTAAGGGTAAAAAAAAGGATAATGAAATAACTTATAAAGACGCCATTATCATTGGTTTGTTCCAAATGTGTGCCCTACTTCCAGGTTTATCTCGTAGTGGGATGGTGCTTGTTGGTTGCTTACTTTGCGGTTTGAATAGAGAATCTTCTCTAAAATATACCTTCATGTTATATTTTCCGGTTTCTGTTGCCTCTTTTGGTCTAAGCAGTATTGATGTCATCCAAAGTGGTATCGCTAGTAATTTATTATTAGGTTACTTCTTAGGGATGGTTGCCGCTGGTATTGTAACTTACTTTACTTACCAATGGTTATCAAAAATCGTTCAAAACGGTAAGTTATGGAAATTTTCTATTTACTGCGTAATTGTTGCTTTATTTATCTTTATTTACTTTAGATAGTATCTATAATCACTAAAAGACTTATCGGACTGATAAGTTTTTTTATATCTAAATAAAGTATAATAGTTTCTAAATTGATTATAATTATAATATAGTAGTTAGCAAAAAAACAAAAAGTTGCAAAAAACAAAAAATATGCTATACTACTTAGTGAAAGAACTTGATTGTTCTTAAATAAAAAAGGAGATACATTTGACTTCGTACGTTAGATGTTTCTCAGTCCAAATATAAGTTTGAAATGAAAAATCATCTATTCACAAGCGTGATATGAACCCCGTTTCTTGGACAAAGGAAACGAGGTTTTTTATATGAGCAAATTGAGCTATGAAGATAAAATAAATTTATACAATGATAGAAAAAATGGTATGAGTATAAACTCGCTTGTATTAAAATACGGAATAAATCATGCAGGCATAAAATACTTAATAAGATTAATAGATAAAAACGGTTTTGATATATTAAAAACAGTGAAAAATAAATATTATTCAACCCAAGATAAAGAAAGAATTATTAATCGGGTGTTGATGTATAATGAATCTATAAATTCAGTGGCAATCGATGAAGGTCTTTTAAGTAGGGGTATGCTTCAAAATTGGCTTAGAGATTATAAAAATATGGGTTATAATATAGTTGAACGAAAACATGAAAGGAGTTCTGCTATGTCAAATAAAGAAAATAAACCTAAAGTTAGTGAAACCATAGAAGAAGAAAATGAAAGGTTAAAAAAAGAAAATTTATATTTAAAGGCGGAGTTAGAATACTCAAAAAAATTGAGAGCCGTTGTTCAAGCAAGGAAGAATCAA
>CAKOKF010000101.1 GCA_934090775.1 uncultured Bacilli bacterium | reverse complement strand
ATGAATAAATTTAAAAAAGCCGATGCAATAATTGTTTGTAACCCTACAGGAATTATTGGAAAAGGTACGATGTTTGAGTTTGGATTTATTACTGCATACAATAAAAGAATTATATTTACAAATGAGCCAAAAGATTTATCAATATTGTTTCCATATGAAATTGGATTAAATAAATATTAGAAAATTTTTATATTTTTTAGGTTGTTTATTTATTTTAGATAAACTTTAATAATTTTTTACAATTTATATCAATAAAATTAAAGAAACATTAACTGATATACTAATAAATAGTTAATAAACCTCAAGTAGTAGGGGGAATTATTTTAATCGTTATTGGTTTTAAAATATTAATATTTTAGAATTTAAGGGGTAACTGATTGACAATATGATTTTAACTAATGATATGTATACATTTTAACTAAGGATTAACATGATTTTAACTCATAGTTGACAAACGGTGAATTTAGTGCTATAGTAACTCCTCGAAAGAGGGGGTACGTATGAGTAATCAAATTAATGATCCATATAAAATATTAGGAGTATCTAAAAATGTAACGAAAGAAGAACTTAAAAAAGCTTATCATAAAAAAGCCCAAGAATATCATCCTGATTTACCTGGTGGCGATAATAAAATGATGAGTGATATTAATGAAGCTTATGCTATAATTTTAAAAGATATTAAGAAAATGAATGCCTTTTTTGAAGATTGTAATGCTTGGAATAATGAATTTGAAAAAAGTACAACTGAAAGTACTAGTAAATATACATTAACAAAAGAAGAGCAAGAAAATCTTAATAATATAAAAGAAGTATGGAAAACAGCGACAATTTTTAAAAACAAAGTTGATAACATAATAAATAAACAGCCAAATCCTGATATTATGTTAAAAAAGATAAGTGAACTTTTAAATGCTTTAGTTAGTTTCTTAAGAAAATATATTCAATATGATATAAATAATTTAGATAGTAATTCTTATAATGAACTAAAATTATTTATAAACCAAGTAGGAAAACCTAATGATAATCAATATGCTAAATGGTTAGTAGAAGCTTATATCAATATTTGTCGTGAAGAAGTATTTCCTGTTTTACATTTTACTCCTGAATTTTTAAAGTTTATTCGTATTTTAGAAAATTCTAAAAATGAAAATTTGGCTAACGTTTTAGATATTTTAAAAGAAGAAGCAATTGATATTGCAAAAGTAAGTAGTAGACTTTATAAATTAAATCCTCAAAGTAAAAATCTTAATAATTTAGATCCTGAAGTAAATGAAATAGCAGCTGATTTTACTCATGAGTATCTAAGTGATGTTGATAATATTTGTGCCATTCTTTCTAAAAAACATCTTTTTGATGATTATATCATGAGTAGAAGCTTTACTAGTGGTGGCAGAAAATAAAAGAAATCAGTCTTTAGCGACTGATTTTTTTAGATGAAAAAAAGTAAGTATATTACAACTTACAATTTAGTATATCTAGAAACCAGGGTTAGCAACAAATTCAATTGGTTCATAGACAGTACCGGTAAACCAAACTTCACCAGTATCTTTATCACGGATGATAAACATATAAGGATTAGCAAATGTTAGATCGATTTTTTCGACAGGAACATCAAATTTGTAATCGAAGCCACACATACCGCCACCGGCACCACCAACACTAGTTGCTGCCGCAGCTTTAATTCCTTCGTTAGAAAATTCAATATTAGCTTTATGTTTAGCATTACTAATATAGGCTTTATCACTAGTTAAATTAGATAGGTTAGCTTTATCACTATCAAAGACATCTTTAATTCCAAGGGTATTTAAATCGTTAACTAATTTTAATTCATAATCAAATTTAAACATTGGAATATAACCGGATATTTCGGTAATAACACCATCTTTAAAACTATTAAGCTCAATTGGTTTTAAATTGTTAATTAAAGTATTAATTTTATCCGCATTAATATTTTTAATATAAGTACTTAGATTATCTTGAGTAGGCATAATACCAATATATTGTAGAGTAGTACCATTATAAGTTTTTAAATCTTTAGCAAATACTTTAGTTTCACTATCAGTATAGAATTCAAAGTCAGTAGAACTACTTATTTGTTGATAATTTTCTTTTAACTCTTTGATATATTTATCTAAATCTAACTTATCAGCTTCATCTAAATTATCAGGAGAACCACACATAGTCATTTCTTCTTCTTGATTTTTTAACCATTTATCATATTCTTCAGTTACTTTTTTACGAATATTATCTTCACCTAACTCCTTAATAATATCATACTTATTAGCAACGGCTCCAATTTCAACAGCTTTAGCTTTTTTATTATAACCAGTAAAGTTTATACCTGTATAATCAGATAATTCTAACCCTCGAATGATTTTAGAAAATTTTTCATGAGCATATTCAGTATAATAGCCATATTCTTCATCTTGAATTTTATTAATCCATTCCATATCAATACCTAAAGCATTAGCTAAGATAAAGTCATTGTCGGAAATATCATCATATAAATTATTAATTAATTTATAAGTTTTATCACTAACCCATTTATTAATAGTATTAACATTTTTAAAATCATCATAAATAACTTCAGCATTATATTTATCTTTTAGAGTATCAACATAAGATGTTTTAATATTATCCTTATAACTATTTCTAACAAATAAAGCATTAGCAAAAGACATATTTTTATTATTGGTATATTTCTTATTGGTATAAGTACCTAAGATATCATCTATTTGATATTTAGATTCACCATCAGTACCACTACTTAACATTTCTAAAACATATTTAATAGATAAAGGACTATAAATCATGTTTTGTTTATTATTTTCTAGTTGTAAAAAGTATAGATCAAAATTAGATAATTTATTATCTTTTAATTGATATTCACTATATTTATTTTCTCTTTTTACTTCTACATTTTCTTTATTATCATCAGGCTTACTATTATTTTTATTAACTTTTACTTTAAAGAATATAAATATTCCTAAGGCAATAATTACTAAAATAATAGTAATAATTATAAGACTTTTCTTTTTATTATTAGTCTTCTTCGGTACTATATCTTGAGTATTATTACCAGTATTAATGTTTTCTACTGGTTTTTCATTATTTTCCATATAAAACAAACCTCTTTCTA
>CAKOKF010000100.1 GCA_934090775.1 uncultured Bacilli bacterium | reverse complement strand
GCCTTTTAAGCGATAATGTCAAAATTAATAAATACCGTATTTATGTTACTTGGATTGACGGCGATGGTCAGACTATGCAAAATAAGGATGATACTGAAGCTACTGAAAATGGTAATGCAAGTATTAGTGTTAGTCTATCATTCATTCAAAAAGCCAAATAAAAATAACTGCTTTAATTTTATATGATTATATTATAAGGTTTGTATTATAAATAGTGTTAATGAGTAAAATCATTAACACTATTTTTTTACAGAAAAAAGACATAAGTTTGATACAATGTAATTGACCATTATACATTGAAAGGATTTAAACTTATGTCTACAAATGATTATACCTTAAATTTATTAGATATTAAAGATAAAAATATTAAAATTAAATTGCAAAATTTTTGGTATCGTTACTAATTTTTTTAAATATGATATAAATATTTTGATAACAGAAGGTGAAAAGAACTTGATTAAAATAAATTCAAGTTATATTTCAATTATGTTATCAAATTAATGTCTTTTACCACTATTTGTCAAAGAGCCTTTTAAGCAGTTATTTTTCAGCAATTTTTTTGTTTTCTTTTTTATTTTATACATTTGGGCATCGGCATTTTCAATTAAGTCTTCTACTGAAGTATGGGTATTATTACGTAATGAATAACCTATGCTTAAAGATATCTTATATTTACTCTTTTCATTATATTTATTTTCTTCATCTTCAATGTAACGTATTAATTCGTCAATATCAGTTTTGCCATTAACTTCCCCTACTATAATAAATTCATCGCCACCATAGCGAGCCAGAAAATGGTCTTTACCAGTATTACTTATAGCTTTCTTTAAAATACTAGTTATTTTAACTAAGGCTTTATCTCCCTCTAAATGACCGTATTTATCATTTATCAGCTTAAAGTCATTAACATCCATTAATATTAAAAACATCATCTTTTTACTATTAAACAATCGATGAGCATTTCTATTAAAAGCCCTTCTGTTATAAATTTCAGTTAATTCATCGACAGTAGAATCTTTTTTTTGAAAGTCAAGATAAATGAATAAAATTGACAATGTCAAGCCAGCTTGTTCTATAGTAATACTGTAGAAATTTTGAATAAAAGCACTTATTATGGGAATACTCATAAAAGTTAGTAAATTTTTAATTTCTTCTTGCTTATTTTTATTATTGATATTTTTAAAATAGCAATGTAATAAATTAAATAGGATAATAACAATATAAATTGCAATAATAATATTAAAAAGATATATATATTTGCCACGACTGTATAGGTTATTCTCATTGATGTTAAACAGTATTCTATTAAACAAATTAATGATTAAGGAAACCATAACTAGAATAACAGGAATAAATATTAAAATTTTTTGCCAGTTTTTCTGTTTCATTTCTATTTTATGCAAAATATAATTAGTATAAAAGTAACCTATTAAAGATCCGCTCCAAAGGTAAAGCGAATTACTAATAATCAATACTAGCCTGCTATATTCATGCATCGTACCTCTAAGTATACCGGTGATTAAATCAAAAAAAGAAAAAAATATTGTTGTTAAAAGTGTAGCCTTATAATATTTGCTTGTGCTATTTAATTTACACTCATCTTTGAACTTATCAAGTAGTGCTAATAATATCACAATACACATAATGTCTATTTCTAAATAATAAATTGACATTATAATCAATCCTTTCCCATTTAATTAATCCTCTTAAATTACTAATAAGCCACTATATAAATTGCCAAATAAGTTACTATTATTCACACATTATTTCATACGTTTTTTTTGTATTTTAATTTTTAAAATTTACGTTAATACTACCAATACCGCCTTCTATTTTTAGGTGGTTGTTACCATTACCAATAGTTGTATCGCTACTATATGTTTTATTATCGACTTCAATGCTGCCAATACCCTTTTCGAGTTCTAGTTTATAATCATCAAGACTACCAATTAAATATAAATCAGTTGCTCCTACACCACATTCTATTTTAGAATTTCCTAAAATACTGGCGTTTATGAATACTTTGCCTACTCCTAAATCGAAGTCGACATTATTTAAAGTGCCTGCCATAATTTCAGTTAAACCAGCTCCACTCTCAATTTTAGTTTGGGTATTAACTTCTAATTTTTCTAGCAAATTTTTACCGGCTCCTAAATTTAGATCTAAGATATCAGTATTTAAATTAGCAATACGGGTTTTGCCGGCGTCCATTTCTATTTTTACGTTTTTAAAATTAGAAGCACTTGGTAAAGATATTTTTAAGACTAAATCATTAGTATTAAAAATATTAGTCCCTTTTTCGTGAATTTTTAAAGTACCGTTTTCATATGTAATTTTTATTTTAGCATTATTGGTATCCACGCTAAAGTCCTTAGAATCTACAATTTCTAAACTAGTAGCTTTTAAAGAAATATCTAAGTTATTTATGATTTTATCGTCTTTATAAATGGATTGCATTTCCGTTTTAGAATTAGAGCCCGTAAAAAAATTAACGGCAAAGATAAGACTAGTTACCATGGTTATAATAATAAAAAAGGCTAGTAAATAAGCCAAGGCTTTAATAATATTTACCAAACGACGGTTCATCATTTAATATCAATGCCTCCAAAGACACAAGTAGCATTTAAATAAATGGTTACTTTAGCATCTTTATTTTTCTTACTTTTATCATCTATACCGCCCAAAATACAAGTAGTATTTAATTTTAAATTAACATCATCTGGTAATATTATATCAATACCTCCAAAAATACTAGTAGCGGTTATAACAATATCTTTCTTAAGATTGCTATTTCTTAAATCGAGTTCTAAGCCCCCAAAGATAGCATTAACATCGGCTCCTAGAATTGGATTTTCGACTACTACTTTTTGTCCCGTAAAAACCGCATCGCATTTTAAAGTATCTTTATCAGTACTTTTTATTTCTTTAACTTTTTCTTGAAAGTCGCTACCAACAATGCCTTTGATAAGGCAAGATAAACCAATTATTACCAAGATAGCTGGGAAAACTAATTTCATAATAGTTTCAAAATTAATAATATCTTGACTACCAAGAAGTAACAGAACTCCTACTACTAATAAAATTATATCGCCAGTTTTATCTTTGTCTTTAAATAATCCCATAAAACCAGGAATAATTAAG
>CAKOKF010000099.1 GCA_934090775.1 uncultured Bacilli bacterium | reverse complement strand
ACAGCTTTTTTATATTGACCATAATAAAAGAATAAATTTGCTTCTAAATCATCTCTTTGTTCAATATCACGCTTATTAAGTGGAGTAACTTTGGCTAAGTATTCCTTAAATAAGGTTATATTTCCCTTTCTAAAATTTATTTTGGCTAAACCAAGATACGCAATATTATTGTTTGTTTCCATCTTGTGTTTAGATTTATATAAAACATCATCTGACAATAGACGTAAATATAAAGGATAAGCTTTATCTAATTCATCTAATTTTAAATAAAGATTAGCTAAATCCGTTAAAGCATACGAATCATTAGGAAATATTTCTAAACATTTGCGATAAAGTCTTATTGCTTCAGGAAAATGGTGTAAAAGGCGGTTTTTAATCGCCAATTCAAAATAAGCTTGTTCACATTGATAAGGATCACCATGTTCAATTACATAGGCCATATAATTTTCGCCAATCCCAAAAGATTCTTCGCTACAACGAAAAGCAATTTTACCTAGATAAAGATTAGCTTCCACTTTTTCATTAATCGTGCCACAATCTACTACTTCTAAAAGTTCTAAACGAGCTAGAGTATATTCTTTTTGATAAAATAGATTAATCCCGAAGGCTAAAGAATCATTCTTCAAATTATTTACAGTCATATTGTTTACCCCATTTCAAGTAGAAATTATAGTATAAATGATATAAGCAGTGCTGTCAATGGCCGAAGCAATTTTTTCTAAAAATAAACTAGATATAATAATTGCAAATACTATTGTAAGTGTTATTAAATAAACTTATTTAACAATATTTGGTCATTTATCTATAATCTATGCATAAATTATTTTAGAAGGGTGAATAATATTATGAATTATAAAGAAATTGTTACCAAAGCAGTTATTGCTAAGGGAAAGAAAAATAGTACAAATAATTATACACTACAAACAGAAGAAACTCCTAATACAATTTTAGGCTGTTGGGTTATTAACCATACTTTTAACGGTACCAATTTGGGAAATAAAGTTTTAGTAAACGGTAATTTTGATGTTAATGTTTGGTATTCATATGATAATGACAGTAAAACGGCTGTAAGTACACAAAAATTTAGTTATACGGACACAATGAAAATGAATGTTGATGAAGCAAGCGGGACAAATGAAGTAATTGTTAAGAGTATTCAGCAACCAACCGTTAGTGATGTTAGCATTAAAGATGGAATTGTTAATTTAAATATCACTAAAGAATTAGGAATTGAGATTGTTGGCGATACAAAAATTAAAGTACCGGTTGAAGAATTAGATGATGATTATATCGAACTTACTGATGATGAAGATACAATCGAAAGCGTTGATAAAGTTGATACAAATTATTTAAAATAACATTTGGTTAAGGGCCAATTGTTTTTTTCTTTAAAGTTTAAAAGAGATTCGAATTTTTTATAAAATTTTCTAATAAATTATAGGCGAAAAAAAGAGATTATGATACAATAATATCTAATTGTGGTTAGGAGAAAAAGATGAACATTTATAAAATATTACAACGCTGTTTATATAATAATAAAAGTTTAAAAATAACAGTATATAATAAGTATCAAACTTATTCTTTTTTAATAGTTAATAAATCTAACAAGTATTATTTATTTTTTAATGAAAAGTTAATTGATGTTCTAACGTTTTGCAGTTATATTTTAACATTTGAAACATTTATTTCGACTGATACTAATCTTTATAGTGATTGTTTTTTAGATTTTTCAGTAATCTCTTCTCTTTCTAATCCTTTACAGGAATCAAATTATAAAGAAAATGCTTTAAGTAATTTGGGGATAGATAAGGATTTGCTAAAGAATAGTATTAATAATAGTTATCAAAAATTTTGTAGATTCAATAATATTTTAAAATTTCCTAAAGAAACGAAAATTAATGCTATAAAAAACTATATTTATAAAATTTTAAATGACGATAAAAATGAAAGCTCTATGGTAATGCAATATGATACGTTTTTTAGACTTTTGGCTAATAAAATAGTTAATGATTTTAATACATCTAGAGATAATCTAATTAGTTTATTTGCTAATATGATGTTAAATAATGAAGAGTTAATTGTTATTTTTAATTTACGAAATATTGATTATAGAGTTAAATTTTCTTTTACTTCGGCCAATAATTTACAAGTGGAAATTAACATGCAAAATACTTTAAGTACTTACATTGGTCCGGAAGCTTTTGCAGTTTTATATACATTAAGCGCTATTTATAGTGAAGATTATGAGACTTGTTTCTCATTTCAAAAGGTACCAAGTTCTATTAAAAGAACTAATCGACAAATCTTTCTTAACGCTTGCCTTTTGAATGAACTAATAAATCAAAATAAAGAAAATGGTTTGAATCTTTTAGAAATTGTTCATGATTACTATCCAATAAGCAATTTAGTCGGTAGTAATTTATTGTCTTTGTTTATGGATATAAAAGAAGAAATTAAAGGCGATAGTGAATTTCAAGATTATACGCAAAATACCACAACTATGCAAAACTGGATTAAAAAGAACTCAAGTATGTTATTAACTGGCAGTGATACTGCAAGTTTTATAAGTGATAATCCCAAAAGTACGGTTGCTAATACTAATAAAGGGAAAAATTTAGTTAGAAAACCAAAATTAATATATTGGCCAAACGAAATAAAATAGTGTTATAATGAACGTGGAGGATAAAAATTATGGAATGTTTATTTTGCAAAATGATTAAAGGAGAAATACCTTGTAAAAAAATTTATGAAGATGAAAAAGTTATAGCAATTTTGGACTTATATCCGGATAGTGATTGTCATACTTTGATTATTCCTAAAAAACATATTGCTGATCTAAATGCTATTGATGATGAAACTTTATTACATATTAATAAAGTAGCTAAAAAATTAATACCAGTTCTTATGGATAAGGCTAAGGCTGAGGCTTTGAGTACTAGAGTAAATTTTGGTACTAGTCAAGCTATTAAACATTATCATATGCATCTATTACCTAATTTTCATATTAAACCTTGTACAATTAACCAAGAACAGGCTTATGAATTGTTAAAAGATGCCTTTTAAGGTCTAAAATTATTTTTTTATTAAATAGCCATTGACTCTCCAGTTAACTGGAATGATAACCTACTCTTCGAAAGGACGGGTTATTATGTGTGGGCAATGTGCTTTTTTAAAAGAGAAATATTATAAAGAAGGAAA
>CAKOKF010000098.1 GCA_934090775.1 uncultured Bacilli bacterium | reverse complement strand
TGCCTAGGTAGGACTCGAACCCACGAAATGTCAGAGTCAGAATCTGATGCCTTACCACTTGGCTACTAGGCAATTCCTATAAACATTTTAACGCAAAAATACTTTTTTGCCAATAGAAATATTGCTAAAACTAGTTAATTACTTTATACTAAAAAATGAAAGGTAGGTTTGTATGTTAAAAAAGAAATTTAAAGATTTTAAGTTAGATAAGTTTTTTATGAATGTTAGTCTTATTATACCCATTTTTTTAAGTTTAGCTTTTCTTATTAGTAATAATTTATTTTTAGGACTCCTTTTAGTTATAAGTATTATTTTTATAATTAGAAAATATAAGGGTAAATGCTTTGTTCTTTATTTACTTTTGATTGGTCTTATTATAAGAATTGCAGGTATAGTTATTTTTAATGTTCCGCAGACTAGTGATTTTGCAGTTTTACTGGAGGCAGCTAGAAAGCTTAATTTAGGTGATTATAGTTTTAGTAAAACTGGTTACTTTAGTATGTGGCCTTATCAAACAGGATTTGTTTTATATGAAGCTTTAATGTTAAAAATAATTAATAATGAAGTTTTCTTAAAAGTTTTAAATATTTTTTATGAATTAGGTTTAACTTATTTTATTTATAAGACTGTTAAAAAGTTAGTAGGAGAACGTGAAGCTAGAATAGTATCAGCTTTATATGCCGTATTTCCTTTTTCAATTTATTCAGCCACAGTTATATCTAATCATCATTTAAGTACTTTACTTAGTTATTTAAGTATATATTTTCTTTTAAAAAATAATAAAGAAGATGAATTAAAAAATTATATAATTGCAGGTATTTTACTAGGACTTGCTAACGTTTTAAGACCGGAAGGAATAGTAGTTATTTTTAGTTATTTATTATATCGAGTATTAAAATTAACAAAGAAAGATTTTAAAAAGAGGAAAAAATTAATACTTACAGTAGTAAGATGTAGTATTTTTGTCTGCTTTTATCTTTTAATTAATATGGGAACATCTAGATATTTAGTTAAAAATAATATTAACGAAGATGGACTTAAGAATAATAATCCGTTATGGAAGTTTGTTTTAGGAACTAATCTGGATACTTGTGGTAGATATGATACGAATGATGAAATCTACTTAGGGGACGAGGCAAAAGAACTAGAGGTAATAAAGGAAAGAATAAATAACCCTTTAAAAATAGGTAAGCTCTTAATATGTAAGACTAATAATTTTGTGTTAAATGGTTCTTTAGAATCTAGTAGTGGTATTTATAATGATAAGGTTATTTCGGTTATGGGAATAAGTATTTCTTATAAACTTCTAGAAGATTTAGTATCAGGTGTTAATAAAGTTATATATGGAGTAATGATTCTAGGACTTATAGTAGAAGTATTCTTAAAGAAAAAAGATATTTTAAATAATAATTTATTTTATTTTTATATTTTATTTATTACAAATACCTTAGTTTATATGTTAATAGAAATTCAACCAAGGTATACTTATTTTATTAACGTTACTGTCTTTATCTTAGGAAGTGTTGGTTTAAAAGAACTACTTAAATATTGGGATAATAGGCATAAACTTCTAAACAAGCATAATTAAAAGCTTTAATAGATTGTACTTAGAAATAAGGAACAATCTTTTTATTTTAACCTTAAAAAATGACTAAAAAAAATTAACCCACATATAATTAACTGGTGATATCATGAATACGGAAATAGAAAATTACTTAAATAACAAAAAGCTTGCTCCTAAATCTACCAAACTAAAACAATACTTAACTAATCTCTTAAGTAAATTTCTTTTAAGTATTATCTTTTTAATGTTAAGTATCATTCTAATTAAAAGTAATACCAATATAAAAAACTTTTATCAAGAAGATATCTTAACTAAACAAATTAACTTTACTAAATTTAATAATCTCTATAACAAATACTTTGGTAACATTTTACCTGATTATACTGTTCCTAACGTTCCAACTCAGATTGCGGCGAATACTTCTTTTGACTATGCAAGTGGCACGCCTTATTTAAATGGGGTTAAACTAGATACCACGGCTAACTATCCCGTCCCCATCATCACCAGTGGTATTATTGTTTTTCTTGGTGATAAAGATTCCTTAGGACCAACTTGCATTGTTCAAGGCGTTGATGGCGTTGACATTTGGTATTCCAATATCGATATTAGCAGCTTAAACCTTTACGATTATGTAACTCAAGATAAGATTCTAGCGCCCACCTTATCCGAATACTTTTATTTAACCATTGATAATAATGGAACTTATTTAACTTATGATACCTATAAATCTTGATATTTCTACCATCATTTTATACTTTTTAATGTGCTTAGCCGGTGACTTTAAAAGAGTCATCCTAAGCTTTTTCATCATCTTAACCCATGAAATGGGACATCTATTCTTCTTAAAAATCTTTCAAGTTCAAGTAGATAAACTAACTATCTATCCCTTTGGGGGTCTTTTAAAAACCAGTAAACTAATTAACTTTTCCCCCTTAAAAGAACTACTAATCGCCATGGCCGGTATCTTAAACCAACTTATCCTTTATTTTGTTATCCTTATCCTTTATCGAAATAATCTCATTAACACTTACACCTATAATCTTTTTCTAACCCTTAACACCAGTCTAATCCTCTTTAATATCATCCCCATCTATCCCTTAGATGGTTATATCATCCTAAGTAGTATCTTTAATATCTTTATTCCTTACTTAAAAAGTAATATTATTAGTCTTATTATATCTTTAATTACCTTAATTATCTTTATATTATATAGTTATAATCATAAGATTAATAGTATCTTTGTTATATCTTTTCTTATCTATAAAATATATAACTATTTAAAAGACTATAAATACTTACAAAATAAATTTCTTTTAGAAAGAATTATGTATGATATACCTTATAATAAAATTATTTATTTAAATACTTATAGTCCTTACTATATAAAGTTAAATAAGTACTATTATTTTAACTATCAAAAAGAGCAAAAAATAATAAAAAATAATTATATAAAATATAAAATAAGCCATACTAAATAGAAGAAAAAATTCATTGGGGAGCACAAGGCAATTCTACAACCGTAGCATATGGTGCTTATTCTACGGGGACTATTAGTCTTAATAAAGGTGACAAATTATATATAAATGTTGGTGGAACAACAACTACTACTGTTGGCGGTTATAATGGTGGTGGTACTGGTAATCATGGTGGTGGCGGTGCAACACATATAGCCAAAGTTTCAGGCTTACTTTCCACTTTATCATC
>CAKOKF010000097.1 GCA_934090775.1 uncultured Bacilli bacterium | reverse complement strand
CATATGAATACTGTTTAAGTGTAGAGGAAAAATATGAAGGTTATGCTGATTTAGTTACTTATTATGATTTAGAAGAAGTTAGAAATAATAATATAAAATATTTTAACGAAAGTAATAAGTTGCCTAAAACATACGGTTATGTAAATACAGTTTCATTGGAAATAGATAACCAATGTGGACAAGTAATTCTACAAGAAAAAGATAATTACTATTTAAGTTATGATTCTCAATGTGGTTATGGTGGCTTAGATCCTATTACTAAAAGAACTTTAGTAAAAGCCGTAAAGTATGGTGATGAGTTATACATTTATGATAATTTTATTGTTGGCACTTTAAATAATTCACAAAATAATTATGTTAATTATGACTTTTATACGGATGATACTGTTTCTAATAAGGTAACTAGTTATAAATTTAAAGAAACTGATAATGGTAATTATAATATAGAAGTTAATGATATATTAAAATATATGAAAACATTTAAACATACTTATAAATTAAATAGTAATAATGAGTATTATTGGGTATCTAGCGAACCTGTTAGTAGTATTAATTAATTTAAAAATATCTATTCCGAGTGGGTAGATATTTTATTTTGGTATTATATAGTTGTTATAGTTTTTTACTTTCTTTGCTAATTAGAGATTTTCTTAACCAATCAAAAGGAATAACACTTAAAGATAGTAAAATAACAAATAATAATTCTTTAACTGTAAGACCATAAGTTCTAAATAAATCTCCGCCAAAATAGATTAAGTAAAGTTGAACAATAGTTATACCTGTAAAAATGAAAATAAAGGGTTTATTTTTAGTAATGTTAGCTAGAATATTTAAGCGAGTAGTTCTAGCATTTAAAGCGTTAAATAAAGCTGAAAAGATAAAAAAAGCAAAGTAAGCTGTATAAAGATAACGATAATCACTAGAATAACGGATAAAATTATAGACAAAGTTAGATTTAAGAAAGAAGATACCAAGTAGAGAAGTATAAAGACCAGTAAATAAAATTTCTTTAAACATATAGCTATTAATAATGGGGACTGCTTTGGTCTTAGGAACTTCTAACATATATTCTAAAAGAGGTGGTTCACTGGCAAAAGCAATACCTGCTAAAGTATCCATAATCATATTTATCCATAACATTTGGATGACGGTAACGGGGGTAGTTATATCAAAAATCGGTCCCATAATAGCCATTAACATGGCACAAATATTTACAGTTAATTGAAATATTATAAATTTACGAATGCTTTTAAAGATAGTTCGACCAAAAAGAATAGCTTTAGTTATCGATTTAATGTTATCATCTAATATAATTATATCACTTGCTTCCTTGGCTACTTCTGTTCCTGATCCCATAGCAAAACCAACATCAGCTGTTTTTAAGGCGCCAGCATCATTGATACCATCACCAGTCATACCAACTATTAGATCCATGTTTTGAAGAATTTTGACCATTCGGCTTTTATCTTTTGGTAAGGCTCGCGCTATTACTTTAATGCGACTATAAAGAGTACTTATTTCTTCATTAGATAAATTATTAAATTCTTTGCTAGTTAAAGCTACATCATTCTTACTAGTTATAATTCCAGCTTCTTTAGCTATAGACGTTGCAGTATCAATATTATCACCAGTTATCATTATGACATTTATACCGGCTTGATGTAAAATGTTGATAGAAGGAACAGTTGTTGAACGAATGGTATCTTTAATAATTAAATAGCCTAAATAAGTATGAGAAGTACTATGTTTATCTTTAGAAGTTAAAAAGATTATACGAGAACCAGTTTTGGCTTCATTATCAATATCTTTATTAATTTTTTCTTTATTAAGAAGAATTTGACGATTGCCATTGTTGTCTAAATAATATAAACATTTGTCTAATAAGACCTCTTTGGCACCTTTATAATAAGTTATTTCGTTATCAAGAGTTACTGAGCTATACTTATCTTTACTATCAAAAAGTTTTTTAAAAACTATTTGATGATTAGATATAGACTTTTCGACATATTTCAAAATAGCTCTATCAGTTTGGTTACCTCCCGTTATCTCATTATCACTATTATAAAAAGAAGAATTATTATAAAAGAGATTATTTGTAATTTCTACTTGTAATTTAGACGAAAGAGTAGCTAAATTAGATATTTTATGATTTAAAGGAGTAACTAACGTGGTAACTTTAAGATTACCTTCAGTTAAAGTGCCAGTTTTATCAGTTAATAAACAATTGATGTTGCCGCTAGTTTCAATGCCAATTAGTTTTCGAACTAGTACATTATCTTTTAGCATTCTCTTCATATTAGATGATAAAACTAACGTTACCATAAGGGGAAGACCTTCCGGTACTGTAACTACTATAACGGTCATACTCAAGGTTAGTGAATATAAAATATTATTAATTCCAAAATCTTTAGTAGTTAAGAGATAAACAACAGCGACAGCACCAGCACCAACATAGCCAAAAATGCTAATTATTTTGGCTAAATGGGTTAGACGAGATTTTAAAGGACTGATGGTTGGGGGGACTTGAATATCTTTAGCTAAACCGCCAATTAAAGTGTTATCACCAACTTTATCCACTTTCATTTTGGCTTCGCCTTCATAGCAAATCGTTGAAGAATAAACATATTCTCCACGTGTTTTTTCTTTATCCTTAGTTTCACCATTAATACTTGCTTCATTAACAGTTATTTTACCCTCAATAATATAACCATCAGCTGGTATACTGTTACCACTAGAAATTAAAACAACGTCCCCAACTACCACTTCTATAACATTAATAGTTTCTAGTTTGCCATTTCGCAAAACATTGCATTTTTTCTTACTTGCTTCCTCTTCTAATCGATTAAAAGCTTCTTCACTCCCATATTCTGCAAAGGAACCGATAGTGGACGCTAAAATTATCGCTACTAAAATGCCTATCGTTTCGAACCAATCATTATTCCTAAATAAAAAAATAATCTTAAACACTAAGACAATAATAAGAATTTTAATAATTGGATCGCCTAAAGACTCTAATATAAGAGAAAATAAATTTTTTTTCTTCACTTTAGTTAAAGTATTACTACCATATTTATTACGACTTTGTATAACTTCTTTATTCGTTAATCCGTTCATACATCCACCCAATTAATAGTATGAACTTTAAAAGTTAGATATGAAAATAATTGGTTATTGTTATCCATTTAGGAGATAAAAATAAAAGAGTAGGCAAGATTTTGGAATGTACCCAATGTCAAGGACTAAATAAAAAAGAGAGAGTTTAAGCAATGGATTCAAATAGATGATTACGGTA
>CAKOKF010000096.1 GCA_934090775.1 uncultured Bacilli bacterium | reverse complement strand
AAAAAAAGTCATCAAGAAATTGTCTAATTTTATAGAAAATTGCTATTTTTTGTAAAAATTTTGAAAAAAAAGAAGGAAATTAGACTTTCGCTTACAATATATATAATTAGAAGGGTAAATAATATCCTTCGAAAAAAAGGTAGGTGAAAATATGCTAAATTCAAAAAAATACATGATAGAAAGAGACGTGATGGCAAATGAAAAGCAAAATAGAAATCGAAAAAACTTTAGAAAAAAATAGGGATAAAGATTTTGTGTTACCTATGCGTTGGGATGTAATGTTCGAGCAAATGTTCATTTCTAAAGAAGCCATGCCTTTGTTAGAATGTATTATTTCAATATTTGGTGATATTGACATCAATGATGTTAAAGGTAAGGTTAGATTACTTCCCAATGAATTAAGGCAAAACTTTGCAACAGATACAAGAAGTAAAAGTGATATCATTGCCGATTATTTTAAAGATGAAAATAATATTGATAAATATATTGTCGAAATGAATTCATCCAAGAAAATGCCTTGGCGCAATGTTTTTTATGCCTATAAAGTTGCCGGTAGTGGTATTTCTATTGATGACAATAAGTATGTTAAAGCATATGACACGATCTTGATTAATTTTAACAGCTTTCAAGATTCTACTGCTAATTTAGTAGAAATGATTACTATGCGTTATGAAAATGGAAAAATCTATGATGATAGTACTAAGATATTCGAAGTAAATATGGTAAAAGCTTTAGATTTGAGTTATAATTATGCCAATGAACAGGAAGAACAAATAGCTACAATTAGTAGGATATTTATGACTGAAAGTTCTCTTGAATTGGATAAGGAGTCAAATGAACTTATGAGTAAGAAGGATACTGAAAAATTAGTTAGCCGTGCGAAAGAATTATCAAACGTTAATAAATATGTTAGACTATTTGATGAAGAAGAAAATTATAAAGAATTAATTCATAATACGGAATTAGCTGAGGCTCATGAAGATGGCATTAAGCAAGGAATTGAGCAAGGTATTGAACAAGGAATTAAACAAGGTATTGTACGTGGTTCACAAGAGAAAGCATTGGAAATGGCCAAAAAATGTCTTGATAAAAAATTGAGTATTGAAACTATTTCTGAGTTAACCGGATTATCTATTGTAGAAATCGAAAATCTAAAATAATAAATTTAGTTAGTATATTTTTAATGAAAAGTGTAGTCAAGTAACTATGCTTTTTATAAATATTTTTCAATATCTTGATTACAATTCATAAAATATCCACGATAACTGATTTTGGTTAGTTGATATTTAGGATAATTAGTACCTTTTAGTTTTTTTAATTTTCTTCTAATTTTAGTTTTATTTTTAGAAGTTGGTAACATAAGTAATCTTTTATCTTTTAAAATATAACGATATCCTAAGAAATTTAAACCTTTACTTAAATTATATATTTGCGTTTTATTATTTAGTTTTAATAATAATTTATTTTCTATATAATTAGTAATTTCTTGTAAACAGTATTTTAAATACTCTTTATCATCACTAATAAGAAGAAAGTCATCCATATAACGAATATAATATTTAATATGTAGTGTTTCTTTAATAAAATGATCTAAACCATTAAGATAAAGAAGTGCTAGTAATTGAGAAGACATATTACCTATTGGTAGACCTTTACCTTTATAATATCTTGGTAATCGTTCTAATTCTTTTAAAACATTAGTACAATCAATATTTTTCTTTAATATTCTTTCTTTTTCATGATTTATGATGATATTAATATCTTTATTACTATCAACATTATCAGTACTATCGATAATATTTTTAATAATTAATTTGAGTTTAGTATCTATATTAAATTTATTAACCATTTCGTAAAGAATATTGTGATCTATATTAAAAAAGTATTTAGAAATATCGCACTTTAAAATATAAATGTTATCTGTATGAAATTTTAACTTGTTAATATAATATTTCATATAATTAATAGCTGCTTTAGTACCTTTGTTTTCTCTAGTAGCAACGTTACTGGAGATTAAGATTTTCTCAATACATGGTTTGAGGACAAATTTACTTATTAAATGATTAATTATTTTATCGTATAATTTTTCACTCATAATTATGCGATATTTTGGCTCTTGAATTAGAAAGATATTATAAGATTGGTGAGTATAGGTATTATTATAAAGATTATTTTTAATATTAAAGATATTAGATAAATAATACATTTCAAAGACTGTTAGTTTTTTACGATGAATTGTATTTTTTCTAATAATATGATAAGCTTCATTAATATTTTTATCGGTAACTACCTCATTAAATTTTATTAGTACGGATGATTCCATAAGTTATTTTCCTTAGTTCTAATAAAAATTTACATACAACGTCACATTGATGATTACTTATATATTTTTCTTGTTTACAACATTTCATAAAATAATCTAACATGGCATAGTTTACTAATAAATCTTTTAAATATTTATCTTTAATACGATTATTTTCATTGTTTTGAATTATATAGTAGTAAGTGTTTTCAATGCTATTAAAGGTGTTTTTTTCAATATTATCTTTTAACATTCTTTCGTTTTTAGGAATATTGATTGTAATATTTTTAATATAGTTTGCTGTTTTTTTAGTTTTGTCTAATAATTTAAAGTTTTCATTATTCATTTTATTTTGTCAATTAACTCTCTTTCATTATATCATTGCTTATTTGGTTGTACAATAAAAAAATATAGTGCTAGTCATTATATTCCTTGGAATTATGACATCTATATTTTTAATTTAGGCTGAAAGCCATGTCAACTATTTGTTTCCAATCTAAAAAAAGATTACGATTAATCGTTGCCGCCTCTATAGATGTCCGTAGGCATTTATCACAGGTTCATAGCATGTTTGCTAATTTTAGCAGGAATCTGGCCGAACCCCGCCGAAGGAAACGAAACAGACGGCGAGGAAGCCCACCAATTTGTATTAATAGTTGGCAAGTCTAATTTTAAAATATGTATTAACATTATACAACTGGAAATATTTGGCAATTTTTAAATAATCAAAATTTTTTAGATACTTTTAATCCTAAAATAAAACTGTTTTCACTTCACATTTGATAACGCTTTAGAAATACTAAATCTAAAAAATTATTTTTCCTTTTGTTTAGATTGGCATGCTGCTCGATCATTTCAATTCCGACAAAAAAAGTGTAACAATCAATCACATTTTTATAATTAATTACTACACTTTTATAGCACTAAAAAACCCTGTAAAACAGGGTAATATGTATAAATGGTGCCCAAGGCCGGACTTGAACCGGCACGAGGGTTAAATCTCGCAGGATTTTAAGTCCTGTGCGTCTACCT
>CAKOKF010000095.1 GCA_934090775.1 uncultured Bacilli bacterium | reverse complement strand
TCTAATATAAGTGAAGAAAAGCTTATAGCTAGTACAACAAAGATAATGACTTCGATACTAGCTATAGAAAATGGTGATTTAGATGAAAAGGTAAAAGTTGATAAAGACGTTTTAAAAGCTTATGGCTCTAATATCTATATTGAAATGAATGAAGAAATAACTTTAAGAGATTTACTCTATGGTCTACTTCTAAGAAGTGGTAATGATGCGGCGATAGAGATTGCTAATGCGATAGCTGGTAGTATGGAAGAATTTGTTAAAATGATGAATAGTAAAGCTAAAGAAATAGGGATGAATAATACTAATTTTATTAATTCTAGTGGTTTGGAAAATGAAGAAAAAGTAGGCAATACTTCAACCGCTTATGATATGGGTCTACTTATGAGCTATGCCATAGATAATCCAACATTTGTTGAAATAAGTGGCACGAAAAGACACATAGCAACGACTAATTATAAGACTTATGATTGGCATAATAAAAATAAATTATTAACAAATTATAAATATACTATTGCCGGAAAGACTGGCTTTACAAAGCTGGCAAGAAGAACACTAGTAACAGCAGCTTTAAAAGATGATAAAAGATTAGTAGTAGTTACTTTAAATGATCCAAATGATTTTGATACCCATAAGTATTTATATGAAAAAAATTTTAATAAATATAATAAAGTAACACTTTTAAAAAAAGGTAAAGTGACAATACCTAATAATATATTTTATGATAATTTGTATATTGCTAAAGATATTAATGTTTTATTAACAACAGATGAAGAAAAGAAAGTTACTATTAACTATGAATTAGAAAAGAAAGAAAAGTATGAAGATAATGAAATTGTTGGTCATGTTTTAATTAAGCTAGATAATAAGATTGTTAGTAAAGAACCTATTTATGTAGATAAAAATGATGATAATAAAAGTGATCATAATGGGACTAAAAAGAGTATTTGGCAAAAGATAATAGCATTTTTTAAGTTTTGGGATAGGTAGTAATATAAAATGATATGGTGTCGGTGTAGCAAAGGGATATCATTTAATAGTTAAGAGTAAGAAGGGGATTTATGATTAATTTAATATGGGTCTTTTTATGCGGGAGTGCTATTATCTATAGTCTTTTAACTGGTAATGGAGAGTTTATTAATAAAGAAATATTAAATGCTGTTTATAGTGGGTTAAATCTTTGTTTAGATATGGCTCCTATTATCATTTTATGGATGGGGATAATGAGTCTAGCTAGCTCGAGTGGTTTATTAGAAAAGTTTGGTAAGTTAATAAGACCTTTTCTTTGTAAATTATTTCCTTCGTTAGATAAAAATAGTAAGTCCTTAGATTATATTGCGTCAAATATTGCTTGTAATATGTTAGGAATGGGTTCGGCTGCAACACCTTTTGGGTTAAAAGCTATGGAAGGTATGCAAGAAGAAAATAAAAATAAAGATACGGCATCGACAGCGATGATAACGTTTCTAGTTTTAAATACGGCGGGGGTTACTTTGATACCAACGACGACGATTGCTCTTAGGATGTCTTATGGTAGTTTAGATCCTAGTTGTATTATTTTACCAAGTATTATTGCGACAACAATTTCATCAGTATGTGGTTTAACTTTGGATTATTTTATTAGAAAGAAAAATAAAGAGTAATTTATCTATTAAAATAGAAAGGAACTTTATGAATTATTGTATTCCTGTTTTAGTATTAATTATTATTTTATATAGTTATTTTAAAAAAGTTGATATTTACGATAAGTTTTTAGAAGGCGCTAAAGACGGAGTGAAAACTTTGTTTGATATTGTACCAGCAGTGGTTGGCATGGTGTTTGCTATTAATTTATTTGTTAAAAGTGGGGTTATTAATTTTTTCTTAAGTCCTTTTAATAGTTTATTTACTAAAATTAATATTCCTAATGAAATCGCTACTATGGCTCTTCTAAGGCCAATTTCCGGGAATGCTTCGCTAGCTATAATGAGTAATATCTTTGGCAAGTATGGAGTAGATTCATTTTATGGGTTTGTGGCTAGTGTTTTGCAAGGATGTACAGATACGACGGTTTATGTTTTAGCTTTATATTTTGGTAGTGTTAAAATTACTAAAAGTAAGTATGCTTTAAAAGTGGGGTTGTTTGCTGATTTTTGTGGAATAACAGCAGCCTTTATTTTATGTCATCTTTTTTTCGCTAGGTAAGCATAATTTTTTTGACAAATTAACAGCAAGTAATTGACTTATGCTTAAAAATTTGATAAATTATAAATGCCTTGAAAGAAGAAGCAAAGTTTTAAGGAAAAAAGATATTGTTTTTATTGACAATTTGTTGATAAAATGGTATATTTTGAAATGTATGTACGGACGCTTAGCTCAGTTGGTTAGAGCACCTGCCTTACAAGCAGGGGGTCATAGGTTCGAGTCCTATAGCGTCCACCATTAATTTTTGCCGACTTAGCGTAATTGGTAGCGCAACTGACTTGTAATCAGTAGGTTGGGGGTTCGATTCCCTCAGTCGGCACCACTTTTGGAGGGATAGCGAAGTGGTCAAACGCGGCAGACTGTAAATCTGTTCCTTCGGGTTCCATAGTTCAAATCTATGTCCCTCCACCACTTATATATTGCCTCGTAGCCAAGTGGTAAGGCATCAGACTTTGACTCTGACATTCCGATGGTTCGAGTCCATCCGAGGCAGCCACTTATTTAATTTTATTTATGTCTCGTTAGCTCAGTAGGTAGAGCATTTGACTTTTAATCAAAGGGTCGGGGGTTCGAGTCTCCCACGAGACACCATTTAAGAAGTAGAAACTCCAGCAATGGAGTTTTTTGAATTTTATAATTAGCAAATGATTATTATGAAAAAAGTGTTGTTTTTAGAAAAATGATTATTAATCAAAGAAAATATTGTTAATAAAGTTTTTTGCGATTACAAATAGTAAAAAAATTAAAGAAAAGTGTATTTTTTACATAATATTCACTTAAATGTCATAATATTTAATTGACTTTGCTTAATTTGTTATGCTATAATTTATTTGTTGCTGAAAAGCAAATGGAGGAATACCCAAGTTGGTTGAAGGGACTGGTCTTGAAAACCAGCAGGTCGTGTAAGCGGCGCTAGGGTTCGAATCCCTATTCCTCCGCCATTTCTTATTTATATATCGCGGAGTAGAGCAGTCTGGTAGCTCGCGAGGCTCATAACCTTGAGGTCATTGGTTCAAATCCATTCTCCGCAACCAAATGGTTCGTTAGTCTAGAGGCCTATGACGCCTGCCTGTCACGCAGGAGACCACGGGTTCGAATCCCGTACGAACCGCCATTTATGGCTTCATAGCTCAGTCGGTAGAGCAGAGGACTGAAAATCCTTGTGTCGCTGGTTCAATTCCCGCTGGAGCCACC
>CAKOKF010000094.1 GCA_934090775.1 uncultured Bacilli bacterium | reverse complement strand
ATAATAATGTATGAAATGAGTAAAAATGACTATGAATGATTATGTATGTGTAGGAAAAATTGTTAATACCCATGGTATCAAGGGTGAATTAAGAATACTAAGTGACTTTGAATTAAAAGATAAAGTATTCCAAAAAGATATTAACCTTTACGTTGGACCCGAAAAACGAGAATTTACTATTACTGGATATCGCCATCATAAAATGTTTGACATGGTAACCTTTGCCGGCATTTCTAATATCAACGAAGTACTGGATTTAAAAGGCCTTCTTGTTTATGTTAAAAGAGAAGTTTTAAATATGGAAATTAATGCCTATATTTTAAGTGACTTAATTGGCTTAGAAGTATATGATAAAGATAAAAAAATTGGTGTCGTTAAAGACTATTACTTAGACAATGGCAATACCTTATTAGCTGTAGAAGGGCCCAAAGAATTTTATATTCCTTTAAAATCGCATTATATCAAAAAAGTTGATATTAAAGATCAAAAAATAATAACCGAAGGGGGTAGCGATCTAATCTTATGACAATTGATATTTTAACTTTGTTTCCAGATATGATAAGTGGTTTCTTAAATGAATCAATTATTAAACGTAGTATTAATAAAGGTCTAGTAACTATTAATATTCATGACTTTCGTAAATATTCTTTACGTAGTAATAATCAAGTCGATGATACCCCTTATGGCGGCGGAGCCGGAATGGTCTTACAGTGTGAACCCATTTTCCGTTGTCTTGATGATATTAAAACGCCAGACTCTTTAGTTATCTTAGTTACCCCTGATGGTAAAACTTATAATCAAAGGATGGCTAAAACTTTAAAGAAAAGTAAACACTTAATCATCATTTGTGGCCATTATGAAGGCTTTGATGAACGCATTAGAACCCTTGTCGATTTAGAAATTAGCATTGGCGATTATATCCTAACCGGCGGTGAACTAGCAGCTTGTGTTATTACCGATTCTGTGGTAAGACTTTTAGACGGTGCGATAAATAATGAATCCTTAAGTAGTGAGTCTTTCGAAGATAACCTTCTCGATTATCCAACCTATACTAAACCCGCTGACTTTAGAGGTATGAAAGTACCAGATGTCTTGCTAAGTGGTAACCATGCCGAAATAGCTAAATGGCGCAAAGAAATGCGTATTCAAAAAACACAGGAACGAAGACCAGATTTATTAAGTAAAAATAACTATGACTGATAACATATAGAAAGGGTAAATCTTAAAAGACCTAAAATATTTTAAGATAGAAAAGTATTATGGCTTATGTACTAACAAAAAATAAAGATAAATTATCCCTTTATAGTACACCTAATCTCGAAGGGTATAAATTTAATCCTAAGAAAGCAAAAACTATTATTAGTGTTAACAAAGTAGTAGTAGTAAATCCTAATTTAGTCGATAATATCTTGTCCATCAAATTTCAAGATAAATTTAAAGCACTGCTAAAATATGCTCAGTATGTTATAAATGATGAAGATGCATCTAGTACCGATACAGCTATTGTATTAGATGAAGTTGCCATGTTAAAAGGCATCCTTCTTAATCGTTATCAAAAGTTTTTAAGTAAAGAAAAAGAAATGCTATTTTTACAAAAATTAAGATTAATTGAAAATCAAATTCGCAGTAAAGATATTGCTATTAAAATGAGTTCTTTTAGAAGTCAGTCAGAAACTATGAGTAGTGGTAAGTCTAGATAGTATAAAGAATAATTCTTAACTTAACAGCCACCCACCCTGAAATATTGTTATTTATTAAGTTAAAGAAATTCCAAATTTAATGATAAGATGAAAAAAATCATTAAATTTGAAATTTTTCTATATTACTACATAGACAAAAAATTAGTAAAAAATAATAGTGGAATTAAATATATTCAGGTATCTTTATCAGTACGCGAAGAAAAAACTTTAGTTCATGAATTGGAAGTGTTAAAAGCAATAAGAGATAACTATCCTAAATACATTACTACTTAAACAAATTTTATCATCCTAAAAAAATAAATTTTCAACCACTTGCGTATAAAATAAAAAAATTATATAATACTCTTATAAGATAGGAGGAATAATAATATATGAAAGAAGCAACTGGTGAATTAAATATGACTGTTGTAACAGTAGTAGCAATCGCTGCCGTAGCAGCATTCTTCTATGCCTTTGTATGGCCATCAATTCAAGCAAGTATTAAATCCAGTACTTACTGTGCTATGGCAACAGGATGCGATTCAGAAAATAAGAATTGTCAATATACTGATGACAAAGGTGAAGAACATTCTGATTTAGATTGTAGTAAATTCTTAAAAGATAATACAAATAGTACTAAATAGGAGAATAAAAAATGAAAGAAGCCAGTGGAGAACTAAATTTAACGGTAGTGGTAGTAATGGCCGTAGCAGCACTTATGGCTTTTTTCTATACACTCGTTTGGCCAACAATCAAAAGCAACATGACTGCTAATACTAAATGTCAAGCGGCTGTTTGTGAAAAATGTGATAATCCGGATGGCTGTAAAATGGTCAAATGCAAATACAAAGAGCAAGAATTTGAGTGTGTATGGAAGGGATAAAAGAATATGAAGGAATCGGTTGGCGTATTAAGTCTAACTAATATTGTAATACTTTTTATTTTACTTTTTACAGGTTATCTATGTATTACTTTAAATCAAACGAAAGCTGTTAATGTAAAAAATCAAATAATAAGTATTATTCAACAATATAATGGCGTCGATAGTGCCTCAGTTAGTGAAATAACTGAATATATGAATCAAGTAGGGTATCGTTCACAAGGAAAATGTGACACTGGTAATGACAAAGAAACTACTTATTATGCTATTAACCAAGATAGTATCACTGAAAACGGTACTAGTGGCATGATTTGTGTTGCTAGACATAATATTAATGCTAATTTAGCTGATTCTACTGGTCAATTTCCTACAGCGGCTTATTATGATATTAAAGTATTCTTTGCTCTTGATATGCCAATAATTAATTCTATCTTCAATTTTAACTTAAAAGGTAATACGAGAATGATTTATTGTCCTAAAGAAGAGGGAGGTTGCAGTTAATGAAAGAATCGATGAGTGCAACCTGGGAATTTCAAATAATAATTATCTTTATTTTGATTTTTGTCTCTTATTTAACTGTTTCCGTTAGTTACTATAAAGTTTTTAAAGCCAAAAATGATATTATCAGTATCATTGAAAAAAAAGAGGGCATGACTGAGGGACCAAATGGCGCTATTGGGATCATTAATAATTATTTAACTACTAATGGTTATCATGCCACTGGTCATTGTAAAGCTGGTACTTATGGAGCTAATAGTCTTACTCGTACCGATAATGAAGCATTTAACTATGTTGCCGAAGGTGATACCAAAAAATATTATTATTGTGTTGAAAAAGTAACAAACT
>CAKOKF010000093.1 GCA_934090775.1 uncultured Bacilli bacterium | reverse complement strand
AACCCCAATTCAGTATAAAACTGAACTAGGGTTCTAAAAATTCTTTTTTAGTGTCTACTTTTTGTTGACTAATTCATTCATTATCTCGAATTAGTCTTTTTTTTTAACTTTTTTTATGTTATACTTCTATTTAGGATAGGAGAGTATTTATATGAAGAAAAAAAGTGGGTTTACAATTCCTGAGTTATTAGCAGTTATTGCAATACTAGGAATATTAATTACTCTATCAGCAAGTGTTTATACCGGAGTTAGTAGAAGAGTAAAACAAACAACTTTAAATCAAAAAATAAATTATTTTAAAGAAAAAGCTTATGAATATGCAGATGATAATGATATTAATAATAAAACAATATCACTTAGTCAATTAATAGAATTAGGGTATGTTGATGCTGAACATCCAGAAAATCCTGTTGGTGAAAAAATAGATAATCCAGTAGATAATAGTTATTTAGACTGTATGAGCTTTACAATAACTAAGGATTTAACTGATTATCAAATAGATTATGATATCGAAGGAAGTTGTGAATTAATATCAAATGAAGAAAAAGAACAAGAAGTAACTCTTGAACGTTACATAAAAGAAAATAACAACTTTATAAAGATTGATGATGAATGGACCAATAAACCAGTTTATTTATTAGTTAAAGTTAAAAATATGAAAAAATATACTTTAAGTGATAATAAAATTCAGTTTAATATAGGTGGTGAAGTTAGTAATGCTTTAGGAACAGCTTATTGTGAAGAAATTAATACAGTTAGTGATCCAGTTAATACTTGTGTAAATGTTAAAGAAATAAGTACTAACTATATTTATAATAATAAAGTATATGTTAATATGGAGTTAATTGAAAATTCTCTAGATTCTAGTACTGATAATAAATCTTATCGTATTGCTAAAGAAATTAATGTTAAGATCGATAATCAAATTCCAACCGTAAGAGCTGAATATGATTCTAGTTATTCTAAAACTAGTATTAAAGTTAATTTAGTAGCTAGTGATGGTAATGGTTCCGGTATTTATGGTTATTATTTTTCCGAGGATGATCTACCAGTTAATTCTACTAGGTACAATTTTACCGCTCCCGAAGTAACATACGTATCTAAAAATGGTAAATATTACTTATATGCAGTTGATAAAGCTGGTAATATTTCCCAAAAAGAAGAAGTAAATATTATTAATATTGATAAAGAAGGACCCGAAGAATTTATCAATTATGAAAAACGTCAAAATTGGAGTCGTAACGATTTAACTGTCAATTTTGGTTGTAAAACGGATAGTAAAGTTGGTTGTGGTAATGAAGTAACTTATTCCATTTATGATTTATCTCATGGTGAAAATAACATTAAAACTATTGTTGAAAATCAAACGGTTAATTCTAATAGCGTAAAATATACCTTCCATTTAGATTATATGGATGTTAAAGCTCGTGCTGATGATGTTGATGAAAATGGCAAGACTAATTTAAGTGATGCTGAAAGAGAAGAACAAGCAAGAAAATGGGCTTTAGAAGATGAAAAAATTAACAATAATTACATTTCAACTGCAAGAATTGTCTTTACTATTAAAGATAATGTGGGTAATTCTAAAAAACTTACTTATGATATACCAGTTATGATTGATATGGTATCTCCAATTTTAAATATGCGTGCTGGTAGTAAAACAGCAAGAAAATGGTTCTTTGGTTTAATAACAACTGGTTATAATTACAAATATTATGTCTCAATCGTTAATAAAGATAAAATTCCTAGTGGTATTAGTGATTCAAGCATTGCCTTTTCTACATCCCTTACTGACGTTAATAAACTAAAAGAGAATCCATTTAATAATTGGAGTGGCTTTACTTATAATGGCTCCGAATTTGATATTTATGTTGATAAAGGCAAATTAAAAACATTTACATTTAGAGCTATAAGCAATGTCGGCGTTCCATCATATGGTGCTGGTCTTGCCACCGATAGAAGTTGTACTGAAATTTTAGCAGCCGCTGCTGCTGGTGGTGTTGTTGGTTTAGGAGTTGGTGCCTTCTGTCTAATGTTATTTGGTGGTCCGGTTGGTTGGGTGCTTGCTGGTGCTGCCGCTGCTGGTGTTGCTTTGGGTGCTGCCTTATGCGCTAGTAACTAGAAAGGGCAAAGTATGAAAGAAACAAAAAAAAATAATTATTCAAATATTCTAATTGTTTGCATAGTATGTGTAATAATTTTAATTGGTCTTATCGTATATATAAATTTAAATGATAAAACTAAAGTTTATAAAGATATCATAAATTCAAGCTTTGATGTAGTAGATAAAACATTAGTAAAATATAAAGCAACAGTAACTCCGGTAGATAAAGCTAATGTTTTAAAGGCTACTATAACCAGTCCAACTGATAAAATTAATCTTAATGTTAATTATGATCCTCAAAATAAAATAATTAATTTAGGAGCTGATATTCTTAAAGATAATGAAACGGTATTTAATGGAAAAATAATTCATGAAAATAGTAAAACTTACTTTAAAAGTGATATCTTAAATAATACTTATGAAATAAATTATGCTTTTGGGGCTTGTGATGGAACTATTTGTGATTCTAATGCCAATAGTATTAATGAAATTATAGATTCAATCTTTACTACTCAATCCTTTAATTATGATAATTTAAATACTATTAGTAAAAACTTAAGAAGTGCTATTATAAGTTCACTTGATAAAAAATATATTACTAAAAAAAATGTTAAAACTTTAATAAATGGTAAAGATACTAAAACTACAAGATATTCTTATGTTTTAAATGCTTTATCACTTAATAAATTAGTAAATAAGATAAATAACAATAGTAAATTAAAAGATGCTTTATTTGCAACTTTTGAAGGCTTATTTAATGATTATGGTATTACTAAAACTAATTTTAAAGAAAAAGTTTTAGAACAAAAAGATAATATCGGTACTATTAATATCTATACTAATAATTCTAATAAAATAAATAAAGTAACTTTAAGTATAGTAGATGGTGGTACTTATGAAGTAACTATTAATGATAGTAGTGTTGTATTTGAATTTAATAATAACGATGATATTAATGGTAAAGTTATTTATAATACTACTACTCAAAGTATAAATTTATTATATTATTACAATGATGCTGATTCTATTGAATTTGAAGTAAAGAATAATGGTACTAATTCTTATACTATTACTTATAATTCTTATGATAACGATAATAAGCATACTGGTACTGTTGATTTAAATATTATAGAATCTGATGATAATCATATTAAAGGTCTTATTAAATTTAAAAATAGTGATACTGATTTAACAATCGATTTTGAAACTACTATTAGCGATAATAATATGTACGAAGAAGTATCTAATACTGAGGATTTAAATAATATAACTAATGAAGAAATAGAGAAGTTAGTTAATGTCTTAACAAAGTTAGAAGATAATAAA
>CAKOKF010000092.1 GCA_934090775.1 uncultured Bacilli bacterium | reverse complement strand
GTGTCATTTGCATATTCTTTAACAGTCATCATAAAGTACCACCTCTTTCTTATATATATTTTTCTATTTCTTCATAGATACTTGCTGGTATTTCTAACTCTAAGGCTCTATCTAAGGCTTTATTTTTCTTAGCTATTTCTAAAACTTCTTTAGATTTGGTAATGTAAGCCCCTTTGCCGTTTAGTTTGCCAGTTGTATCAACTTGAATCTCGCCAGTCGGTGTTTTTACAATTCTTAAAAGATTTCTTTTTTCTTCCCTATTTCTTGTAACAACACACATTCTCAAAGGAACTTTTTTCATTATTTATTTCCTTCTTTTTGGATATCTTCCATAGTTTTAACTTCGATTTTATATCTTGTTAATTTACTAGCAAGTCTAACGTTAATTGCTTTACGGCCAATAGCAAGTTTTAAATTATCTTCGTTTACAATAGCAAGAGCTTCTTTCTTTTCTTCATCTTTAATAGATACGATAACGTCTTTAGCAGGAGCCATAGCATTTTTAATGAATTCAGCTGGGTCATTACTATATTTAACTAGGTCAACTTTTTCACCATTAAGTTCTTTTAGGATATTACCAATTCTACTTCCTCTAGCACCGATACATGCACCGATTGGATCAATCTTATCATTAGTTGAGTAAACAGCTACTTTTGAGCGAACGCCTGGTTCTCTAGCTACTTGGTATAAAATTACTGTACCGTCAGCAAGTTCAGGAATTTCGCTTTCAAACAATCTCTTTACAAAACCATAATGTTTTCTAGATAGAAGAATAAGTGGTCCTTTTGTTCCAGCTTCAACTTTAGTAACATATACTTTAATTTGTGAACCCATTTTTACTGTTTCACCTGGTATCATTTCACTTTTTGGCAAAATACCACGAGCACGTCCAAAGTCTACATAGTAGTTTCTTTGATCTTCCATAGCAAGCATGCCTACTAACATTTCATCTTGTTTATCCCCAAATTCATTAACGATAGATTCTTTTTCAGCTTCTCTAATTCTTTGAGTTACTACTTGTTTAGCAGCACCAGCCGCAACACGGCCAAAATCATGAGGAGTTACTTCTTTTTCAATTGTATCTCCAACCTTAATATCAGGATCTATTTCTTTAGCTTCTTCAAGTAACATTTGAGCATCAGGATTAATCTCAGGTGGAATTTCTACTTCATTTCCTTCTTCATCAGTTTCATAAGTTGAATCAATATAATCATCAACAACAACATAATAACTGATTACTTTAAATTTACCTGTAAGTTCATCAAAATCAACACGAACATTAGTTCTTGAATCATAATTTTTCTTATAGGCAGTCATTAGGGCTTGTTTCATTGCATCGATAATTAAATCTTTTGATATCCCCTTTTCTTCAGTTACTAGATTTAGGGCTTTTAAAAATTCTAAACCACTATCTACCATTTTTTCTGTTTCTTTCTTTCTCATATTTATACGCCTCTTTCTTTACTTATAACATCAAGAATATATGACTCATCAATGAAATCCATTTTATCAACAATTGGATTAATGATATTTGTTGCTTCAACTATTTCATCTAAATCAATACCGTTTACTTTATCAAGTTCAATTGTTAAAAAATTATAATTATTTTCTTTATGATAGCAAATATCAGTCACAATTATTTCTTTAGATGATAATGCTTCCTCTACGTTTTTTCTTAACTTTTCTAACTCTTTTTCCATATTACCTCTTTTAAGTTTTATTACTAACAAGTATTTTTTATTCGTTAGTAGTAATCCACCATTTTTTTATAAAATTAAAAGTGGGAATTTTACTGCCCACTCAAATTTGTAACTTTATTATAGCATAATTCTTAGTATTTTCAATAATTTTACATAATGTTTTTTGGCATTAAGGTGATTTTTATTTGCCATTTTTATTATTCGGTAACTAGTTTTTTATTGATAAATATACATGGTTATTTAATTTAAAAAGACGGTTATAAGCACTGTCTATATCTTATTTCACAAAACCATTATAAATATTTTGGGTTTCTCTTAATGTTATAAAAGCTTTATTATCAATTTTTTTAATCAAATTAGTTAAATTTTTTATGTTTTTATTTTTCACTTCCATGAGTAGTAATTTTTTTTCCTTATTATCATAAGTATCAAAAACATCTATAGCTGTAACTCCATATCCTGATTTACGAATTTTTTCTAAATTATTTTTGGTTGCTTTACTTGTTATTACTTGTACTGAGGTATTACCTCTTACAACACTTCTACTTAAAGTGGTACCAATATAAGTTCCTGTTGCGTAGCCTAAAGAGTAACTTATTGGGACTAGTACACTTGTTAATGGCGTATTTAGAGCACTTCTAGCTACATAATACCAAATAAAAACTTCAAAAAAAGCAAGAACAGCTGCCGCAAATTTTTGCCCTTTTACAGAAATTACTGTTCTTACTGTTCCAATGCTTACATCAAGAATACGTCCCAAAAATATTTTCACACATACTAGAAGTGTTGTCATAATTGTCCTTATCTACGGATAAGTGCTACTCCTATTATAAAGGCAATGAGTAATACTATGGCTATTATAAATATAGCATATCCTATTATATTAGTATTACTTTTTTCTTCATTTTTATTCATTATATTTTTATTACGAATAGAGTCTAACCTTTCAAGATAAACATTATTTTTATTACTTAAACTTTTTTTTATTTCTAATTGCTTACTATCCATCATAGCTCCACAATTTGGACAAAGTGTACTATTCGATGGTAGTGCATGTCCACATCTTTTACAATTATACATATTATCACCATTTTTATGGTATCATAAACTAATAAAATTTACTAGAGGCGAAAATTTATATTTTATATGACATTATACTTTATTTGTAAACTATAAATATTTTGGGTGGGTGGTTGTGGGAAAGAAAAATAAATATATATAAACTAATCTATAGAGTCTTCAATAAATGTCTTAGACTTATGGGGTTCATCTCTTAATAAATCAAGATAATCCTGCTGTCTTAAAGCTTCATAAAGAACTATTGCAACGGTATTGGAAAGATTTAAAGCTCTAACTTTATCTGTCATTGGAATACGCATACATTTTTCTATATAAGGTTTTAATATTTTAGGAGGAATACCCGTTGACTCTTTGCCGAAAAAGAAATAAATATTTTCATTAGGATTAGAGTAATCAAACGATGTATGAGGTTTATGACCATATCTAGTTAGAAAATAGTAAGTTCCCTTATTTTTTGCAAAAAATTCTTCAATATTCTCATAAACAGTATAGTCACAATACTGAATATAATTAACACCACTTCTTTTAATATATTTTTCATCTAAAGAAAAACCTAATGGTTTAATTAAGTGCAACTTAGTGTGAGTTGCCACACAAGTACGCATGATATTACCTGTATTTTGAGGTATTTCCGGTTCAAATAAAACAATATTTAACATACAAATTCTTCTT
>CAKOKF010000091.1 GCA_934090775.1 uncultured Bacilli bacterium | reverse complement strand
GATGTTACTCGTGATATGCCTGTTGCTAAAGATATGGAAATCTTTGGACCAGTTGTTTCTATTATTAGTTATGATACAATTGAGGAAGCAATCGAAATTGCTAATCAATCAAGTTTTGGCTTATGTGGATGTATTATTTCAAAAGACCAAAAAGTATGCCAAAAAGTTGCTAATGAACTTGAATGTGGTGGCGTAATTATTAATGGTGCTTCGTTCTTCCGTTCATTTGAGATGCCATTCGGTGGTTGGAAACATTCTGGTTATGGTAATGAAGGTGTTGCTAGTACACTTCATGAAATGAGTAGAACTAAGACTGTCATTTTAAAAAATATACTTTAAAATATGTAAGTGAATTTTGAAAAAATAAAAAGATGATAAATTATAGATTTTTCTATAAGTAGTCATCTTTTTTTATATTAATTTTGATTGTATTGCCTATTAGTCTTTTTTTATTATATGTTTAATTTTCTTTAAAATATTAAATAATGTATTAGCAGGGCTTAAAGATAATTCATAAGCCCCAAGAAGTTCTTCGACATAACCGCCGAAGCCTTTTTTAAATTCGTAAACCCCACGGTCTTTGCCATTAGGATTAAATACATCTTGAATACCAAAGAAGTTATATCTCTTATAATTATGGTCGGCAGCATATTTAATTATTTCCCATTGTAAACGATATTGCCCACAAAACTGCATATACTCGGCATAAGAACCACTAAATAAATAAATGATTTCATCACCATATAAAATAAACATAGCAGCCGATAATGGAATTATTTCTCCTTTTTCTTGCATTAAATCTTGGGCTTCTTTAATTTTTTTATTATTGTTTTCAATGTCTTTTTTCATGATGTCTTTTTTCTTTAAATTAGAATTAGAATCTGATAATTCACTTAATTTTGAAGTCATTTCATTATTAGAAGTTTCTAGCTTTTGAATATAATTTTTTAAATTAATTTCACATATTTTAAAAGTAACATCATCTTTAAAACAATCATACATTTCCTCATAATACTTTAATGATTTATCAGCAAAAGAACGACGATCGCAGGTATCACTGGTAATCGTTTTAAATTCCTTTAATTCATTTTTAGAGAGAGTTCTAATATTTAAGTCGTATTTAGTTAAAGTTTTATTAATGTTATTACGAGTACTACTACGAAAGTCATTAAATAATTCTTTACTAGTTTTACCATTAATATCAAGACAGTAAGTCCATTTTACTTGGTCACTTTGGGAATCTTTATAACCTAAAGTATGTAAGTATTCTATAATATCACGATTGTCAAACTGATCAGTAATTTCAGCTTCCATATTACGAGAAACAGCAGGAATGTAAGGATCAATTATTAATTTTAATCCATTTCTTTCTTTTAAAAATTCTTTAACCTTATCGGTCATAAATTTTAGTAACTCTTTATTATGATAATCAAGTATAAAACCTTTATAAGCTTCAAAAGTTGTTTTATCTAAAAACTTTTGATGAGTTTTTGCGATAAGACTTGCTGCAATAACCTTTTTATTTTCTTTAACCCCAACTAAATAAACTTTGGTACCATCGTATTCTAATTTCTTTTTCATCATTATAGTTTGAAAAAAATTTTTATTATCTTGTGTATCTACAAAATTTTGAAATTCTTGTTCTGTTAATTCAACAAATTGCATTGTATCACCCATTTATAAGTATAAACTAAAAATAGAATATTTAATAGTTAAAAAGAAATAAAACTAAAAAATTTAGAAGCTATACTTATCAGGGTGGGTGGTTGCGGGAAGTAAGAATAAGATAAATAGATAAAAAATCATGTTATAAATTTTCAAAAAAAGATAATAATAAACATAGAGGTAAGATATGAACGGACAAATAAAAAGAATTGATGAATTAGGGCGTATTGTAATTCCTAAGGATATAAGAAAAAGACTTTCTATCAAGACTAATGATACCCTAGAAATAGGGATGGATGGTGATAGAATCGTTTTAAATAAAAAGGTGGCTATTAAAGAATATAATGATTATGTTAAGACCTTGCTTACTATTTTAACTAATTATAGTGGGATTAAGTTTTTAGCAACTAATCGGGAAGATATTATTTTTAATAATACGGATATAGAAGAATTTGACGTTAAGAAGTATATCAATTTGTCTTTATATGAAATGGATAAGGTTAAAGATGAGATTTGTAGTGGTTGTGATATAAGGCCAGTTATTATTGATAGTAATGTGGAAGGGATTATTTTAGTTACAAATAGTGAATGTAATAAAGAAGTTGGTAAAATTATTAATATTTTAGTTACTTCTAAACTTGATATTTCATGTTAAGAATTATATACTCGTATTAGAACAGGAGATTTTATGGATAATACGGGTTTTATTTTGGCTTTTTTAAGGGATTTAGAATGGGAAATGAAGAGAATTGGTTTAAGATCAGCTATTTCTTTAAAAATATTAAAAAAGGATATGTTTTTAGAAGATTGTAATACTTTAGGGGTAATGTTTGTTTCGGGAATACCTACTTATATATTAACATCTCAAGGTCGCATTAAGATTTTAGATGAGGCTTTTAGAGGGAAGAATATTGATTTAGATAAGAAGAATAATTATATTAATATGTTCTTTCAAAGATATAATTGTAGGCTTGCTCTTAATTTAAAGGGCTCAAGTATTTATAGTATAAAAAGAGTTCCTATGGTTGATAAGGAGTTAGATGATATTAGCTTAGTTAGAAATTTTGATAAGAAAGAAGAAAGTAGAAAAAAGTTATCTTTAGTTGCTGGTATTAATTTTAATGAGCACGAAAGGTTAAAGATGGGGTTGGAAGTTAAAAGATTCGTAATGTATGAACTGGAATTTTTAAGAGGAACATATAATTCATGCGATGGTTTTTTAGGTATTGATAGTTATTATAAATCTGGTAAATTATGTGAGGATATGGATTCTAATAGGGTTTATTTATACGAAGATGATATAATTAATATTGGTAATTTAGTAGAGATGGCAATTGTTTATGTAGGTTTACCTAGTAAGAGCATTAGGGGTAATATAAGGGATTTTTGCTATACTTTATTATCGGGGTTGCAGTTATATCTTGATGATTTTAATATCTTAGCAACTAAAAGGGATTTGTATAAGAGGCAACTAGATAAGTATCTGGCTTATTTTACTTTGGAACCAAAAGAAGAAAGAGGTTTGGATTTTATTTACGATTATAATAAGACTTTCTTAAATGGAGTTGGAGTTTTAGAAATTGTTAAAGATGACCAAGTGCTTTATGGAATAAGTGATGATGGAAATATTAAGATTGATAAGTATAATGGATTGAGTTTGGAAAGAAAATTTGGTAAGAAGTGTAATTAAATAGCTAATTATTTTATGAATAGGGAATATTAATTATGTTACAATTAAAAAAGTTAAATATTAATGATATAAAATAATCCAAAAAGACAACTTTGTATTTTATACAATACTTTTTTGCTAAAATTGTGCATTTAGTATTATAAATTTAAA
>CAKOKF010000090.1 GCA_934090775.1 uncultured Bacilli bacterium | reverse complement strand
AGAGCAGAAAAGAAAAATAATGATAGTCAAAAAAGTTTACCATCAACGAGTATCAACTGGTATCCAGGCCATATGGCTAAGACCAAGAAAATGTTAGAAGAAAAGAAAGACTTAATTGATGTCGTTTTAGAACTTGTCGATGCACGAATACCATACTCATCAAAGATAAATGATAGTGAAGACATTTTAAAAACTAAACCACATATTTTAGTAATGACAAAGTCTGATTTAGCCGACACCGCTGATACGAAAAAATGGAGTAAGTATTATACTGATAAAGGTTATAGTGTTATCGCTATTAATGCTGATAATAAAGATGATTTAAAAAAATTAGTTAATAGAATTAACGAAGTCATGCAAGAAAAACTAGCCAAAAAGAAAATTAAAGGCAACAACAGTGACTTAATTCATGCCTGTGTTTTAGGAATTCCAAATGTCGGTAAATCAACTTTAATAAATCGTCTTGCTGGTAGAAAGGTTAGTAAAGTTGGCAATAATCCCGGCATTACAAGAAGTCTTACTTGGTTAAAAACAAATAGTAATATCGTAATTTTAGATACTCCTGGTATTTTATGGCCAAAATTAGAACAAGAAACAGTAGCTTTAAATCTTGCTTGTATGAGTGCAATTAAAGAAGATATTTTGCCATTAGATAAAGTAGCTTGCCATATCCTTTTAAAGCTCGAGAAATATTATCCTGAAATACTAAAGAACCGTTATAATTTAGAAAACTTAGACGATTTTGAAGAAGCTTATAATGTCATTGCTAGAAAGATTGGCGCCTTAAATAAAGGTGGTGAAGCTGATTATCGCCGTGTAAGTACTTATATAATTAATGAAATAAAATTAGAAAAAATAAAAAATATTACATTTGATAAGGTTGAAGATTATGAAAAAAAAGAGCAGTAATGAAATAGAAAAAAGTTTAGATAAAGAACAAGTAGAAATAGAGGAAGTTACAAAGGTAAATAATATTAAGAAAACTTTAACTAAAAAAGTTAAAGATACAAATAGTAAGAAGAAAAAAAATAAAAAGAAAGACCCGGTTGATCTTTTGAAATATGAAAAAGAACTATATAAAGATGGTATTAAATTTATTTGTGGAGTTGATGAAGTAGGCCGTGGTCCATTAGTTGGTCCTGTTGTGGCGGCTGCTGTTATATTACCTATTAATTATCATTTAGATGGTCTTAATGATTCTAAAAAACTAAGTGAGAAAAAAAGAGAAGAATTATATCCCAAAATTATCAAAGATGCTATTTGTTATGGGATTGGAATGACTGATGCTAAAACTATTGATGAGGTAAATATTTATCAAGCTACCAAACTAGCTATGTATGAAGCAATTAATTCTTTAAAAATAAAACCTGAACATGTTTTAATAGATGCTATGCCTCTTGATCTTGTGATGCCTAGTACTAGTATTATTCACGGTGATGCGACTTCTGCTTCTATCGCGGCTGCTAGCATTGTTGCTAAAGTAACAAGAGATCATATGATGGATGAATTAGATGATCTATATCCAGTGTATGGTTTTAGAAAACATAAAGGTTATCCAACTAAGCTTCATTTAGAAATGTTAGAAAAATATGGTCCTTTAGATAATTATCGTTTTAGTTATGGACCAGTAAAAAAATTTAAAAAGTAAAAGATACTTTATTTAAAAATAAAGAAATTTTTTTTAAGCATAAAAATTATTAAAATTTTTCTTTTTCTTAAGTTTAGAGTAGAAAAAATAAAGAAAGGTCAGTATAATGGGTAATGTATATAAAAAGGAATTAGTAGTATGATGAAAAAAATTTATAATGACAAAATTGTTCGCTATAGTTTTTTCTTAACTATGGGAATATTTATTGCTGAGATATTTTTTAAAATAATTATGGGTTTAAATGTTTTTTCTTGGAGTAGTGTAAGAATTTTTTTGGGTGCTTTAATTTTAAGTAATATCATCTCTTTAATTATTAGTTTTTTAAAACGTAAATATGTTAATATTATAATTTCTATTTTGCTAGTTATTTTATGCATTTTATTTATTGCTCAGGGTGGAATGTATAATTATTTAGGAACCTTTATGTCTTTAGGGACTGCGAGTCAAGCGCATGCTATCGAGTATTTTATTGGTGACTTTTTTACAAGTCTTAATCCTTGGCTTTATACTCTTTTTATTGTACCTATTTTGTATATTTTATACTTTATTTTTCTTGATAAAAAATTCATTGATAAAACTATAAAATATAAATATAATGTTGTTCGTTGTATAAGTGTCTTTGGCATTATTATAACTTGTGGATTTTATTATGGCACTATAAACTGGGATTTTATGCAAGATAAAATGCAAATAGTAAGTAATAAAGAACTGTTTAAGAATCCATCAATGCAAAATATTGCAGTTACTCAATATGGTCTTTTAGGCTACGAATTTTTAGATATTAAGTCATTAATTATTAAACATGAAGAGACAGCTGAAACATTTGTAAAACAGGAGCAAACTGAAGTAACTGATTATAGTAGAATTATTGATGATACGGCATGGGAAGCTTTACAAGAAACGGAAACGAATAAAGATTATAAGACTTTGAATAGCTATTTTCTAAGTAAGGAAATAACTAGTAAAAATGATTATACTGGTTTATTCAAAGGTAAAAATCTTGTTATATTAATGATTGAATCGGGTAGTAATGTTTTAAAAAATTATCCGGAATATTTCCCTAATTTTGCTAAACTATATAATAATGGTTGGAGTTGGGAAAACGCTTTCTCACCAAGAAATGCTTGTTCAACGGGTAATAATGAGATGACAGGTTTAACTTCTTTATATACTATTAATAATACTTGTACCATTAATACTTATAAAGATAATACTTATTTTGAAGCTATTTTTAACTTATTTAATAATGCTAATTATAAAACTAGTAGTTATCATGATTATACGGATCATTTTTATTACCGTACTATTTATCACCCAAATATGGGTAGTCAAAACTATTATGATGTCAATCGTTTAGGTATTAAATTAGGAAGCGAATATCAACCTTGGCCAAGTGATGTCGAGTTTATTGAAAAAGCTACGCCTCATTTTATTAATGAAGATAAATATATGGCATGGTTAACTACTGTTTCTAGTCATATGACTTATAAAGATTCGAGTAAAACGGGAGATATGTATTTAGATTTATTTAAAAATGAAGATTGGGTTATAAATTCTAAACGTTATATGTCAAAATTAAAAATTGTCGATAATGCAATTGGTGAGCTTTTAGATGAATTAGAAACTGCTGATAAATTAGAAGATACAGTAATAATGTTATTTGCTGATCATTATCCATATGGTCTTAGTGATGAAGCTTTTGCTCAAATTGCTAAATATGATACATCAAGTAATGGTGATACTGATAGAACGCCTTTTATTATTTATAATCCAAGTTTAGAACCTAAGAAATTTGATGATTATACAACTTTTATTAATATTTTACCGACTCTTGCTAATCTTTTTGATTTAGATTATGATCCAAGACTTTATGGTGGTACTGATCTATTAAGTGATTCTTATGAGGGAATAGTAGTCTTTGCTGATGGTTCATGGCGTACGGATATTGCTTATTACGATGCGACTAAAGGTAAAATTAATTATTTGAGTGATACTAAGTATACTGATGAAGAAATAATTAAAATTAATACTAAAGTTAAAAATGAAATGAAAATGGATAATTTAGCAATTAAGACTAATTA
>CAKOKF010000089.1 GCA_934090775.1 uncultured Bacilli bacterium | reverse complement strand
GTCCTACAATGGCCGTAATATTTGTTTTAAGTTCAATATCAATTTTATCTGCAAAGGACTTAAAACCAAAAGCTCGAATACTTTTTAACTTCATCTTTTAAGCTCTTTTTCTATAGGCATCGCAAGCCGCTTTTTGTTCGGCTTCTTTTTTGCTTTTGCCGATACCGGTACCAAAAACAATGCCATCAATCACAACATTAACTTCAAACGTTTTATCATGAGCCGGACCTTCTTCACGAACAAGTTCGTAAGTTAAGCTTTCTTTATCCGTCTGAACCATTTCTTGTAAAGCCGATTTGTAATCAGAAAGAAAAATTTCTTTCCTTTTAATATAAGGAACAATAATTCCTAAAGCATACTTTTTTGCCACATTAAAACCACAGTCTAAATAAATAGCCCCTAAAACACTTTCAAAGACATCAGCGATAATCGTATCATTGACATTATCTAATTGACCGTTACCTACTTTAATATATTTATTTAAGCCTATTTCTTTCGCATATGTGGCAAGTGCATGTTCACAAACGTAACTTGCTCTTGTTTTAGTCATATTGCCTTCTCTTAAATCAGTGTTTAAATAAAAATATTCACTTGTTATTAATTCTAAAACAGCATCTCCTAAAAATTCTAAACGTTCATAAGATTCTAAATGATGTTCATTTGCATAAGAAGTATGCGTAAAGGCTGTTTCCATTTGTTTTCTGTTTTTTATTTTTATATTATATTTCAAAAAAAACTCTTCAAAATTCATATTTTATAACCTCCTTTCAAAATTATACACATAGAAAAGTTATTTTACAAGTCAGTTTTTTTGTAGTAAAATTATTTTAGGTGATAGCTATGAAAAAGTTATTAATTTTTTTAATTAATTTTTATCAAATGCTACCTTTAGAAATCCATAAGGCGTGTCGTTGCATTCCTACTTGTAGCGAGTATACCAAACAAGCTATCTTAAAGTATGGTTCCCTAAAAGGGACATATCTTGGCCTTAAAAGAATTTTAAAATGTCGCCCACATGGTATTTATGGCTATCAACCACTGGATTAAAAGGAGGTGGAAAATGAAAAAAGTTTTTTATAGTTTGATTGTTGGACTGATGATTTTTCTAACAAGTGGTTGTAATAATTTAGAAAACGCGACAATCTATACAACAACCTATCCGATTGAATACTTAGCAACCACTCTTTATAGTGATCATTCTAAAGCTTCTTCTATTTATCCGGATGGAGCAAATACAAAAGACTATAGCTTAACAGAAAAACAGATTGATAATTTTAGCAAAGGTACTCTTTTCATCTATAATGGGACAACAAATGAAAAAGAAATTGCCAATACGCTTGTTAAGAAAAACAAGAATCTAAAAATTATTGATGCGGCTTATGCTTTAAAATATGACTACGGTGTAGAAGAACTATGGCTTAGTCCTAGTAATTATTTAATGCTAGCTGCAAATATCAAAAATAGTTTACAAGAACAAATTGATTCAAAATACATTAACGAAGAGATTGAAAACAAATATCAAACTTTAGAAGAAACATTGTCAATTATGGATGCGGAAATACGTTCTATTGCCAAAAATGCTAAAAGTCATAATAATCATATTTTAGTAGCCGATTCCCATACCTTTAAATATTTAGAAAATTATGGATTTAAAGTTATTTCTTTAGAAGATTATACTTTAAACAGTTCCCCTCTTGCTTCTCTTAAAAGTAATTTTAAAGCTGGAACTTATAAATATGTTTTAACTGAAAAAGGAGTCGAAGAATCTGATGTCTTGAAAGACATCAAAAAAGATACCACTGTTTCTTCTATGCCCGTTGATTTTATGAATACATTAGCTGAAGAAAGCAGAAAAGCAAACGAAACCTATTTAACTATCATGAAACAATATGTAGCCAATTTAAAAACGATTACGAATTAAAAAAATCTTCTCTAGCACAAGGGAAGATTTTTTTTAAGAAAAAAGGGACTTGATACACCACTTATTTTTCTGGTACTGCTTTTAATTTTTTTATTTCTTCTTCGGATAGACCTGTAGCTGTAGAAATTTTTTCAAAATCAAGTCCTAGTTTCAAAAGTTCTTTTAAAATGTACCCTTTGTCAAGGACAAAATTAATATTTATGAAGAAGGGTTTTTACTTTTACCTATTTTCAATGGATATTCACCTGTTTTAACATATTTATAATATTCTACTGGTGACAATTTTGCCAAATTCCATTGGTATCTTTCATTGTTATAATATTCAATCCAATCATCTATAATGACTTTTACATCATTGAATGTTTTACATTTGGATAAGTCTATTTCATCTTTCATATGACCAAAGAAACTTTCCTGAGGTGAATTATCCCAGCAGTTTCCTTTGCGAGACATTGAATGCCGTAATTGTTTATCTTTCAATATTTGAATAAAACTATAACTTGTATAATGACATCCTTGATCACTATGAATTAGTGTTTCAGTACTTAAAGATATTCCATGTTTTTCTATAAGAATATTGACAGTTTCTAAAACAAAATCTACTTCTAATGATGTACTTAAAACATATGATAAAACTTCCTTAGTAAATGCGTCTAATATCACTGATAAATAACATCTTGTATTATTATAAGGAATGTAGGTTATATCAGTAAGAAGTACCATTCTTGGGCCATGTTCTTTAAATTCTCTATTTAATATATTATCTGCTACATTATTTGTCTTTAAAGCCTTCGCCATTCTTCTGTAAGGATTGGCTTGTCTTATTGGGCAAAATAAGTTATATTTTTTCATTAATCTTCTTATCTTTTTTATATTCATTATAACTGGAGGATCCAAATGAATTAATCTCATATAAATTCCTCTGGCTCCTTTGTCATAACCTCTATATCGATAAGCTTGCAATATAACTTCAAAATCTTTCCTGTCTTTTTCTTCTTTTTCAATACGAATATTTTCGGAATTTACCCAATTATAATATCCAGACCTAGAAACCTGTGCTATTTCACATAACATATATACTGTTAATAAATTATTTTCTCTTTGAATCATTTCGTTGATAATTTTAAATTTATAACTAGTATCATCGTTCAAAATTAAGGATCCTGTCCCTTTTTTAATACTTTTTTTAAGAAATCAACTTCTTGTCTTAAATATAACAACTCATTTTGCATTTGCTTAATATTTTGCGGAGTAATGTCACTAGATGGTTCATTTATTTTTATTCTGTTAATTCTAGAATATCCTTCTGTAAATTCACCAGCTAATGCTTCTTTTTTTACTCTTTGAACAATACTATCTATTTGTTTTTGGCCAAAATTATCTAAACTGTAATTTAACTCTTTAAGTATTACTCGGGGACTCATCCCTGCTTGATATTTCGTCCAAAAAGCTTTTTTAAATTCTATTGTAAAAAATATTCTTTGATCATCAACTTTTAAAGTATATGGATTTGATTTTAATTCTTTAATTTGTTTTTGTGTATATTTTCTCAATTTTACCTCCTATATTGGTACTTTAATTATATCAATATAAGACTATAATTAAAAATACCCTTTTCATATGTTCATTTATAAGGACTTAATCCCTTCTTCAAGTGTCCACTTATAAGAATATCAGCCCTTCTTATATTGTCCATTTTATGGGATGCCTTCTTCTTTAAATGTCCATACTTATGGGTACATTATATTTTGCAATTTCAATGTTTCGTTCTTTTTTACCTTCCTCTTTTCCTTCAGACTTACCAATATCAATTCCTGAATCTAAAGCCTCTTTAAGTTCAGTCATCCGGCATTTTTCTTCA
>CAKOKF010000088.1 GCA_934090775.1 uncultured Bacilli bacterium | reverse complement strand
CATCTACTCAGCTGTAAAAATAAATGGTAAAAAATTATATGAATATGCTAGAAATGGTGAAGAAGTAACCTTGCCTACAAGAGAAATAAATATATCAAATATTGAACTTTTAGATTTTCATGATGACTTAATAAGATTTAAAGTAACAGTATCTAAAGGTACCTACATTCGTAGTTTAATTGAGGATATTGCTATAAAATTAGGAACGGTTGCTACTATGGAAGATTTAATAAGAACCAAGCAAGGAAATTATAAAATAGAAGATTCTTATACTTTAGAAGATATAAAAAATGATAAATATAAGGCCATACCTTTAAATGAAGTATTAAAGGATTATCCAGCTTATAATCTTAATGCAACTGAATATTTTAAAGTAAAAAATGGCAGTAAAATTTCATTAAATATAGATGACAAAATAGTAACTTTATTATATAATAATAAACCGATTGCTTTATACACAAAGGAAAATGACATTTATCGTGTCTACAAAATGTTAGAAATTAATGAACAATTAAGTTAGTATATTTTTCTTAAAATTGTATAAAGCATAATGATTTAGGGGGCTTGATTATGTCTATATTTTATAAAGAAAAATTTAATAATTTTATTGAATATTTATTTTTAGTAAGTGCAACTCATTATTATACTGATAACTATGGTAACGTAAGAAGCCAAAATGAAAGAGTAATAGTTCGTTATTTACCATACGATAATTACTATGGTATCTTAAGAAAAAGCAAAGATGATTTAAGCGTTATTGTAATTGATGAAAATTCCAATTTGGAAAACATATTGGCCAAAATTGATAACGAGGCGTATGTTGTTAAGAAAATAGATTTAAATTATGAAAATTACACAACACGTGAGGCATTAAATGAATTGTATCCTGATAACAAAAATCCTAAAAAGGGTTTAGGTTTATTTAAACGCGCTTCTTAATAACTTTTTTTCAAGTTATAAGTTAGCTATAAATTAAATAATAATAAAAAATTGATTTTATAAAAGTAAAAACTCAAGGAAGAAAATTCCTTGAGTTTTAAATTGATAAAAAAACTATAACTAATTAGCCTTTAGAATAGTTCTAGCTTCTCTAGCAGAAGTTTTAATTTTAACGCCATTAACAGTAATAGTAATCATATTTGGTTTTTGAAAATGATTAGTCTTATTAAGTGCGTGGCTTCTTCTATTCATAGATTTTGGTTTTTTATTTGTAATTTTAACAGCCATGAGTATTCCTCCTTTTGTTCATTTGTCTAGTAAATTCTACCATAACAAGTGGTATATTGTCAAATGAAATGTTATAATATTTCTAGGAGATATAATGGATACAAAGATTTTTAATATATTAAATTTACTAGAAGAAAATAATTATGAAAGTTATATTGTCGGAGGCTATGTTAGAGATTTTATTTTAAATAAAAAGAGCTATGATATTGATATTGCCACCTCAGCAACAGTAAAAGAAATGAGTATCTTTTTAAATGGTAATGCTAGTAGTGCTCATTATGGAGCTTTAAAAATTGCGGAGCCACCATATAATATAGATATAACAACTTTTCGCAAAGAACTTTCTTATCAAAAGCGTAATCCAACTGTTTGCTATATCAAGGATGTCAAAGAGGATATTTTAAGAAGAGACTTTACTATTAATGCTATTCTTATGGATAAAAATGGAAACATTATAGATTACTTAGGTGGCATTCAAGATATACGAGATAAAAAAATTAAATGTATCGGCAATCCTAATGAAAAATTTCAGGATGATCCATTGCGTATGTTACGTGCCCTTCGTTTTCATGCTACTTTAGGTTTTAATATTGATCCAGCCACTCTTGGTGCCATTAAAAAATATAAAGAACTTTTGAGCACCTTATCGAAAACAAGAGTTAAAAACGAATTAGATAAAATTCTCTTGAGTATAAATGTAGTAAAATCAATGGATTATATGAAAAAGTTAGGTATATTAAAAATTTTAGGAATTAATTATAAAAAAATTCGCAAGGTCGATGATTTATGTGGGATGTATGCTCAATTAGAACTACCAGCTAATTTTCCTTTCACAAAAAAAGAACAAAGTAATATAAAAACTATTCAAAAAATTTTAAAATATGGTAAGATAGATAATACTGTTATATATGAATACGGCCTATATTTTGCGATGATTACCGGTCTAATTAAAGGAAAGAAAAGAGCAACCATTGTTAAGCAAGAAAAAGAAATCCCTATCCACAATCGTAAAGAGATAAAACTTAACTGCGAAGATTTAATTAGTCTTGGTATTCCTCAAAACAAAATAAATGCGGTCTATACAATTTTAGAAAATATGATATTAAAAAACAAATTAAAAAATGACAAAAATCATTTGACTAATTATGTACTTAAGAATAAAAAGGTGTGGTGTCAGTGCAAAACTTAAATTTAATTCTAAAAGCCAATAATCTAAATATTAATGAACTTTTAATTCAAAATATGGATAAAACTCTATCTTTAAAGGATTTTTTAGTTTTTCTCAAACTTCTTAATATGTCTTGTGAATGCTTTGATTGTTCTAAAATTGCTAATGGTTTAGGTCTAACTGAAGAAGACGTCATGACTTCTTTTAATAATTTAATTGTTAAGGGAATTATTGAATATAAAACTATTAGAGAAAACGGTATGATTAAAGAAGTAATATCGTTGGATAAATTTTATAATGCCGTGGCTATGAAGATTCAAAATCAAAATAAAAAAGAGGTTTCGAATAATATCTATGATGTTTTTCAAAAAGAATTAGTGCGTAGTTTATCTCCAACCGAATATGAATATATTAACAGTTGGTTAGAAAAAAGCATTCCTGAAGATTTAATTATTGGCGCCTTAAAAGAAGCAGTCTTAAGTGGCGTCAAAAACTTTCGATATATAGATAGAGTGTTATTTGATTGGCAAGAGAAAGGTTATTGTAGTATGAATGATGTAGAAGCATCAAAACGAAAAATAAAAAATATTCCTAAAGAAATAACATCTACAAGTGATGATAAAGAAGAATATTTTGACTACGATTGGTTAAATGATGATGACGAATAGAACTAAGGAAATATTGCAAAGATTGGATGAAGCAATCCCCAATCCGTGTTGTGAATTAGAATATACTAAATCATATGAGTTATTAATTGCGACGGTTTTATCAGCGCAGTGTACAGATGCAAGAGTAAATCAAGTTACCAAGGTTTTATGGCAAAAATTTTCTCTACAAACTTTAAGTGAAGCATCTTTAAAAGAAATTGAAAATGTAATCTATCCAGTTGGTACTTATCATAACAAAGCTTATTACATTAAAGAAATTGCCACTCGTTTATTAGAAGATTATAATGGCCAACTTCCTAATGATTTTAATTATCTTTTAACTTTACCAGGAGTTGGAAGAAAAACTGCAAATGTAGTTTTATCCAATATCTTTAATGTTCCGAGTATAGCAGTTGATACACATGTTTATCGAACTTCGCATCGCTTAGGTTTAGTTTCATCGAGTGCCAGTGTTTATCAAACTGAACAAGAATTAATGCAAAAAATTCCAAAAGAAAAGTGGAGTAGACTCCATCACCAATTAGTTTTATTTGGACGTTATACATGTAAGTCACTAAATCCTAATTGTCAAGATTGTAATTTAAAAACCTATTGCCATGCATATAAAAATAAAGAATCAAAAATTAAAACAAGCCAAAAATAGGAAGGATTAAAATTATGGAAGAAGAAATAAATCGCTATAAAACGATAATTGGTGCCTACTATGGTGTCATGTTAATGGA
>CAKOKF010000087.1 GCA_934090775.1 uncultured Bacilli bacterium | reverse complement strand
TTAGGTGGTGGTACATTCGATGTATCTATTCTAGACTTAGGTGATGGTGTATTTGAAGTTAAATCAACTGCTGGTAATAACCATTTAGGTGGCGATGATTTCGATCAAAGAATTATGGATTACTTAGTATCTGAATTCAAAAAAGAAAATGGTATTGATTTATCTAAAGATAAAATGGCAATGCAACGTATTAAAGATGCTGCTGAAAAAGCTAAGAAAGACTTGTCTGGTATGATGAGTGCCGAAATTTCAATTCCATTTATTGCTCAAAGTGATGAGGGTCCATTACATTTAAATGTGACATTAAACCGTGCTAAATTTGAAGATTTAAATAAAGATCTATTTGATTCTACATTAGATGCTGTTAGAAAAGCTCTTAAAGATGCTAAACTTACTGCAAATGATATTGATAAAGTATTGTTAGTTGGTGGTTCAACAAGAATTCCATATATCCAAGAATTAGTTAAGAGAGAATTAGGTAAAGAACCTTCTAAAGAAGTTAATCCTGATGAAGTTGTTGCTATGGGTGCTGCTATCCAAGGTGGTGTCTTAACTGGTGAAGTTGATGACTTAGTATTATTAGATGTAACACCATTATCACTAGGCATTGAAACTATGGGTGATGTTATGACTGTCTTAATTCCAAGAAATACAACTATTCCAACAAGTAAATCACAAGTATTCTCAACTGCTGTTGATAATCAACCAGCTGTAGATATTCACGTATTACAAGGTGAAAGACCAATGGCTTCGGATAACAAGACTTTAGGAAACTTCCGTCTAGACAGTATTCCTGCTGCACCTCGTGGCATTCCACAAATCGAAGTTAAATTTGATATTGATGCAAACGGTATTGTTCATGTAACTGCTAAAGATTTAGGAACTAATAAAGAACAATCAATTACAATTACATCATCAACTAATTTAAGTGATGAAGAAATTGAAAAGATGAGAAAAGAAGCTGAAGCTAATAAAGAAGCTGATGATAAGAGAAAAGCTTTAGCCGAAGCAAAGAATGAAGCTGATGCTACTATTTTCCAAACTGAAAAATCATTAAAAGACTTAGAAGGTAAAGTATCTGATGACGATAAGAAGTCAGCTGAAGATAAAATTGCTGAGTTAAGAAATGTTATGAATTCTGATAATGTTGATGATATTAAAGCCAAGACTAAAGAATTAAATGATGTTGCTATGAAGTATGCACAAAAAGTATACGAAGAAGCCGCAAAGCAAAATCAAAATGCTAATAGTACTGATACTAATAATGCATCAAATGATTCTAAAGATGATGTAAAAGAAGCTAAATACGAAGAAAAATAATAATAGTTAAGTTTAAAAGTTCTAGGTGACTAGAACTTTTACTACTATAAGACTGGATGCCGTAATTAGGCTAAAAATATAAAATAATTGAATTTTTCGATTGGCAGTAAAAGGAGAACAGGAATGGAAAGAAGTCAAACAAAGAAAGAAGATACATGGGATTTAACAAAAATAATTAAAAATGATAATGAATATGATCAAACTTATCAAGAAGTTTTATCTAAAGTCGAAACAATTAAGGCTATGAAAGGTCATATTTTGGCTGATGAGAATACATTGTATGCTTATTTAAAAAATAATGATGAATTGTCTATTGCTTTAGGCAAAATTTATAAATATTCTTATTTATATCATTATCAAGATACTAATGATTCTCAAGGAAAAAAATATAAAGAAAAAGCTGAAAGCTTGCTTACTAAAGTTACTCAAGAATTGGCATTTACTAAAAATGAGCTATTAAGTACTGATTATGAATCTATAAAAGAATTTATTAAGAAAAATTCTAAGTTAAAGGAATATGCTTTTGGGTTAGAATGTTTGTATCGATATAAAAAATGTACTTTAAGTGAAAAAGAAGAACAAATAATTGCTAGTTTTGAAACAATCATGGGAACCGGTGATGATGCATTTGGTAATTTGGATAATGCTGATGTTAAATTTACTGATGTTAAAAAAGATGGAAAAAAAGTACCATTAAACCATAGCAATTATTCTAATTTTATGCTTGATAAAGATGGGAAAGTACGCAAAGATGCTTTTGAAAAATATTATGCATTCTATGAAGATCATAAAAATACTTTAACCTCTCTTTATAAAAGTCAAGTAAAGGAAGACAATTTAATTGCTAAGATTAGAAATTTTTCCTCAAGTATGGAATATAGTCTTTATGAAGATAACATAGATAAAGATGTTTATTTAAATTTAATAAAAGCTATTCATGAAAATTTAGATGTTTTATACGATTATTTAGATTTTCGTCGAGAATTTTTAGGTTTAGATGAATTACATATGTATGATATTTATGTAGAATTATGTAATATTAAAAGTAAAAAATATACTTTTGAAGAAGCGAAAGATATTATATTGGAAGCCTTAAAACCTTTGGGCAAAACCTATATTGAAGATATTTCTAAAATGTTTGATAATCGTTCGATAGATAAATATCCTAATGATGGGAAAAGAAGTGGTGCTTATGAGTGGGGTGTTTATGGCATAACTCCATATGTATCAGTAAACTTTGAAGGAGATTATAGTTCAGTTTCAACCGTGATTCATGAACTAGGTCATGCTATGCATTCTTATTATTCCGATAAAAATCAAACCTTCACTAATAGCAGTTATCCCATTGTTTTAGCAGAAATAGCTTCGACTGTTAATGAAGTTTTGCTTAATGAATACATGATTAAAAATGCTAAAACAAATGAAGAAAAATTATTCTATATAACCAAATTTTTAGATGAATTTAGAGCGACAGTTTATCGTCAAACACAATTTGCTGAATTTGAATATTTAGTTCATGAGATGGATAAAGATGAGGTACCATTAACCACGGAAAAATTATATGAAACTTACTATGATTTGAATAAATTATATTATAAAAATATAGTTAATGATGAAGAAATTGGCTATGAATGGTCAAGAATTCCTCATTTTTATACACCATTTTATGTATATAAATATGCTACTGGATTCAGTTGTGCAATAAAAATAGCTAATGATATTTTAAATAATAAAGAAGGAGCTTTAGAAAATTATTTGAAATTTTTAAAGTCTGGTGGTTCTGATTATCCATTAAATATATTAGCAAACTGTGGAATTGACATGCGTAAGACTGATGTAATTAATGATGCGGTTAAGATGTTTAAAGATAGACTAATTATGGCAAAAAATTTAAGAAAGGAAATGATTAATAATGGCCTCAAGTAATAAAGATTATTATGAAATTTTAGGAGTAAGTAAAACGGCAACCCAGGATGAAATAAAATCCGCTTTCCGTAAACTTGCTAAAAAGTATCATCCCGATATTAATAAAGAGCCAGGTGCGGAAGAAAAGTTTAAAGAAATAGGTGAAGCATATTCGATTTTAGGTGATGCGGAAAAACGTAAAACATATGATCAATTTGGTTCAGCTGCCTTCGAAAATGGCGGGGCAGGAGCTGGTCAAGGCGGTTTTGGTGGTTTTGGCGGTGGTTTCTCATCATTTGATACTGATGATATTTTCCGTGATTTATTTGGTGGTGCTTTTGGTGGTTCCTTTGGCGGTTTTGGTAGCTCAAGAAATCGTGGTAGTCGTCCTACAAAAGGAGAAGATTCTTTAGTAAGAATAAATTTAACTTTTGAAGAAGCCGTTTTTGGAACTCATAAAACCATTAATGTTAGTCTAAATGAAAAATGTGATGAATGTAATGGTGAAGGTGGTTTTGATAGTAAAAAATGTAGTACATGTAATGGACGGGGTAGAGTAACCC
>CAKOKF010000086.1 GCA_934090775.1 uncultured Bacilli bacterium | reverse complement strand
AGAAATAATAGATCCATAGGAGGTACATAATGGATTTAAATATAATAAATGAATATCTAAAATATGTTAAAAAAAGTCTTTTAGAATTTTATAAAATTATCTTTGAAAATAAATATCAAAAGAGTTTAATAGAACCTTTCTTAGATAAGTATATTGATATTAGATATAATAATGAAACTAATTATCATAATATAAAGAATCCTACTAATAGAGTAAGTAAAGAATTAGAACCCCTATTCCTAGAATTACAAAGTGATAATAATATATCTCTTCTTAAGAGTATTTATGCTTTATTTGGTTATATTATGTATCTTGATGATGCTATATATTTTGATTCTTCTAAGTCTTTAATAGATTATTTAATTAGTGATAATAATCTAAAGATAGAAGGATTAGCGCTTAAGAAAGATGAATTAAATAAGTGGTTGCGAAGTTTTACAAAAGGAAAAAAAGAATTCTTTAGAGTATTAGAAACTAATGAATATATCTTAAAAGAAAAAAGAATTCAAAGAGGATATTATAACTTATCTTTAGAACAGAATGTTAAAATATCTTATCTTTATAGTGATACGGCTAGCCTTTACGACCGGAAATACTTATGAAGACTCTTTATTTGTCTTATATATATTAGCATCTAAACTAGTCTTAGAAAATGCTATTAACTTAGACTTTTCTCGAAGATATTGTTTAGAATTTGCAAATAGTCTATGGCCAAAAGAAAAGAAACAAAAAAGACTATTAGAGATTCTAAATAATACTTTAGCTAAAAAATATCTTGAGATAAAGATTAGTTTAACTACTTATTATGAGACTAAAAGTCAAATTGATAAATTAATTAAAGAAGGATACTTATTTTCTTTATATTTAGATGATACTTTTACAGGGGAAATTACGGAATTATATTTATTTTCGACGATTTTTATCTATAAAAATAATGAATTTTTTGATATGATTATTAATAGTAAAGAAAAAATACCAGGAAGAATAATTGTATTATAGGATGGTGGGTATATGGATACATTTTTTCGTTTTTTATATGAATTTTTATCTCAGTTTTTTAGTGGTCTTAACTCTATTGTCATGGGATTAATTAATGGCATTGGCAAAATATTTGATTTTAAAGCTTATTTAAATATTGTTAATTATTATAAGAATGATTTTAATATGCCCGAATGGTTCTTAGTAGGACTTGCTATTCTAATAATGATTATTGTTTTAGGTTTAATATTTCTAGGAGGATATTTTCTTCTTCGCAAGTATATAAGAATTAGAAAGTCTTTAGTTGATCAAGAGTCATTATTAGAAGAGGTTAGTACTTTAAATAGCAAAGTAGCTACTTTAATGAAAGAAAAAGAAGATATTCTAGCTATGAAAGTATCTAAACTAGGTCTTAAACCTGATGAGGCTGATACAGAAGAGGTTAGTGAAAATGAAGGTGTTGATAAGAATACTGAAATACGTTTCCCTAAGTTATATGAGGTTGATGAAAAGTATAAAGACTATAAGATAGCTAACTATAATAATACTTTTGATTTACCACAGTTAGTAGAACTATTTCGTAATTTTGCTGCTAGTCAGTTAAAATTATATTATACTCCCAAGATGATTAGATTATTTATATCAGCCCTTGCTTCTACTAAATTAGTTATATTACAAGGTATTTCTGGTACTGGTAAAACTTCTCTTGCTTATGCTTGGGGTAAATTTTTGAAACATGACTCTTGTATAGCATCAGTTCAACCATCTTGGCGTGATCGTACTGAATTATTTGGTTACTTTAATGAATTTACTAAACGTTTTAATGAAACGGAAGTTTTAAAAGAAATGTATATTGCTGGTTATACAGATGATATTTATACCGTTATCTTAGATGAAATGAATATTTCCCGTGTTGAATATTATTTTGCTGAAATGCTATCTATTTTAGAAATGCCTAATAAATCAGAATGGATAGTTGAAATAGTTCCTAGTGCTTGGAAAAGCGATCCTATTCATTTAAAAGAGGGTAAATTACAAATACCTGCTAATATGTGGTATATTGGTACTATTAATAACGATGATTCTACTTTTATGGTAACTGATAAAGTATACGACCGTGCGATGCCCATTGATATTAATGATAAGGGTGAGGCATTTGATCCTATTGATACTCCTGCTCAAGATATTAATTATTCTTATTTAGATAATTTATTTCAAACAGCAATTAAAGATAATCAAATTAGCGAAGATACTTTAAATAAGATTGAAAAAATGGATAATTATGTTATTAAACACTTTCGTATCGCCTTCGGTAACCGTATTGTTGCTCATATGAAAAAATTTGTTCCAGTGTTTGTAGCTTGTGGTGGTACAGAAGTTGATGGTGTTGATTATTTTATTGCTCGTAAAATTTTACGTAAATTTGAACAGTTAAATGTGGCTTATATTCGTGATGAAATTGATGGCTTTGTTAAATTTTTAAATGATGAATTTGGCGAAGGTAAAATGTCAGAATGTATTGAATACTTATTAAGATTAAAGAAATTAGCATAGGAGTAGTTATGGAAGATTTAAGCATAATAAAATTATATAAAGATAATAAAACTAAAACTGATAACTTTAATACCAATATTCGTTCTAATCTTAATGTAAGTACTAACTATGAAAAAGTAATTGTTGATTATGAATGGTTAGATCTAATGGAAGATACTATTAGATATTTAGATAATATCTTAAGAAATCCTAATCGTTTTATTGTTAATGAAGAAGAAATAGTTAAAATCGAATTAGCTAGAAGAGTAACTGTAGAAAGTATTAGACATTTATCTAAACACACTAATTTTATCCAAAAGATTGAGGATAATGGCGATGTTAAACCTTCAAAAATATTAAATATTAATAAAGATGAAAGTTATGATACTTATGAAAATCGTCTTATTTATACTTTAATTGAAAATATGAAAAACTATGTCGAACTAAAGAAAAAAGAAACTCTTACTAGTTCCTCAATTAAAGATATTAAAAAAATTGAATACCAAGGAAAATGTAACCTTGGTAAAGAAAAAATAAATATTAATGTTTCACTAGATACATCTTTAAATACCCAGTTGGATAACGGAGTTAAATCTGATGAATCGATAGAAGAACGTATTGAAAAGTTGGAACAAAATATTACCATGTTACAAAATAATGATGTCTATAAAGACTTAAGAAAAAAACATGTAGCAAGAGTAATACCCCCAATTAAAAAAACTAATGTTATTCTTAAAAATACTAACTTTCAATATGCTATGAAACTATGGGATTTTTTGCAAAGTCATATAGCTAATGATACCAAAGTAACTAAAGAACATAAAAATTATGAAGAAAATGGTAATATCAAAAATTATTTAAATGATACTTTTTATCTTAATTATTTAGCTATAGATACTCTAAGTAAGGATAAAGATTCCAAAGAATATGAACAAAATATAGAAAAAATAACCGATAATTTAATAGAAAAAATAGTTGAATTAAATGTAGATATGCCTCTTAGTACTTTAAAAGAAAAAATTGGTGATAAATTAGCCATTACTAAGTTAAAAAAACAAGCAAGTTTAACAGAAATTCAAAGTGTATTTCAAAAAAGTATCAATAATTATTTAGAAAAAGTTGAAAACTTTAAGTTCTAGGAGGAAATATGTTTAAAAAAATATTAGGATTCTTAAGAAGCATCCTAACAATATTATTACTAGGTATTTTAGTAATAGTTATTGTTCAAAGATTTTCAAATAATAAAATAAATTTTAAAGGCTATTATATGTTTACAAT
>CAKOKF010000085.1 GCA_934090775.1 uncultured Bacilli bacterium | reverse complement strand
TTCATACACTGGTGCCATATTGCAACCATTCATCCCCATGTCCATGCATTCGTTACTCGCAGTATCCATCACCATTTTGTTTATATTCATCTTATCCATTGGTGCTGCTCCCATATCAAAACAACGGTTTCTTATCATAAAAAACAATCCTTTCTAATGTAGTGTATGATTGTTTTTAGATTTTTACTGGATAAATGTCATCATTTTAAATTTTTAAATAAAATAAGAAGATGTTACTCTCCTTATTAGTTATTAGAATGGCATTTTAAAATTACCACTAGCCATTTGTTTCATCATTTTTTGCATTGTTTCAAATTGTTTAAGTAAACGATTTACTTCTTCAACCGAACGTCCTGAACCTTCAGCAATACGACGTTTCCTAGAAGCTTTTAACACTTCTGGATGTTTCCTCTCATACTTAGTCATTGATAAAACGATTGCCTCAACATGAGCCATATCTTTTGGATCAATATTGATATTATTAAGACCGATTTGTCTAGCTTGAGGAAGCAATTTTAAAAATTTATCTAAAGGTCCCAGCTTTTTAATTTGTTTTAAATTTTTCAAGAAATCATCAAGGTCGTATTCGCCTTTTTTCATCTTAGCCGCTTGTTCTTCAACTTCATCAGCATCAATTACTGATTCTACTTTTTCGGCAATAGCCATAATATCGCCCATATCTAAGATACGTTCGGCCATACGCTCAGGATCAAAAGTCATTAAACCATCTAATTTTTCGCTATCGCCAATAAATTTAATAGGTACATGAGTTAGATGTCTTACAGATAAAGCCACACCGCCTTTAGTATTACCATCCATCTTTGTTAAAATGCACCCAGTTAAATTTAATTTATCATTAAAACCATTAATTACATTGATAGCATCTTGTCCCATCATGGCATCAATGACCAAAATTTCTTCATTAGGTTTAGCTAGTTTTTCAACGTCTTTTAACTCATCCATTAAAGTATCATCAATGTGCAAACGACCAGCTGTATCGATAATAACGTAGTCATTACCATTAGTCTTCGCAAATTCTAAAGCATCAGTTACAATTTCAGTAACTTTCTTATTATCTTCACTAAATACTGGAATATTTAATTCTTTACCAACCGTTTTTAATTGATCAATTGCAGCTGGGCGGTAAATATCACAAGCTACGAGTAAAGGCTTCTTTGCTTCTTTTTTTCTTAAATAATTAGCAAGCTTGCCACTCGTTGTTGTTTTACCACTACCTTGAAGACCAACGAGCATTAAAATAGTTGGATTACCATCTACACATAAAGGCGCTACTTCGCCTCCTAATAGCTCTACTACTTCATCTTTAACAATCTTAATAAATAATTCATCAGGTTTTAAAGATTTATCTACTTCTTGACCCAAAGCTTTCTCTTTAACATTGTTAATAAATTCTTTAACGACCGTATAGTTAACATCAGCTTCTAATAAAGCCATTCTAATCTCTCTTACTGCATCGTTTATATTTTCTTCTGTAATACGACCCATGCCTTTTATATTTCTAATGGCATTTGTAAGTCTATCACCCATATATTCAAACATTTTCTTATCACCTAGTTAATTGTATCAAATCTAGGATAAAATGTCTTTATTTTCTCTTTATTTCCCACTAAAAAATGACTATTTCTAGCCATTTTCTATCATTTAACAATCTATTTTTTAATTTTATTCGTTTTTTATAAATTCTATTCGCTTTATTTTACACTTTTTAATAAATTATTTACTTGCTATCTTATAAGGACTTTCCAAAGTTCCATTGCCTTCAACAATCACATTTTTATCTAATGATATAACTGGTTTTAGTCCTAAATTTGAAGTGACTTTACTATCTGCTACTAACTTACCATCAGTAGTAATAGAAAAATTATCAACTACGTTATAATTATAAACTATTTGACTACCACTTAAAGTATAAAAACCAACACTATCTTCTTTATTAAGAAGAAAATAATCTTCAAAAGTACTTTTGATTGATGTCCCACTATATCTAGCTTCATCAACACTTAATAGACCAACTTTACTTTCCTCTACTAGCCCACTACATTTTAAACTAGGAGTATTATCATTTATTATTCTTTGATATGAATTAAAAAATTTACCATCGATATTTTCTAAATAATAAGCATTTTCATTACAAAATTTGCTATTAACAATATAATTATCAATTGTACTTAAATTAGAACTATACCAACTATTTAATTTTTCTAAAGCATTACTTTTACTAAGCAAAGCATTATTGCCATAATCTTCATTATCAATTTTACTCCTAAAAGCACTAGTTAATACGTTATTATTACTAATAAGCCTAACCGTTCCATCACCATTAATTCTTAAAATTCGAAACAACATATCATTTAAAGATACATAATTATTGGTAATATCGCCTCTAAAAACATAAGCCAAGCCCTCATCATCTTCACTCATAAACAAACCACTATCAGTAAAATTATTTAAATAATCTCCTTCAACGTCTTTTTTTACTTCATTAGTTTCTAAAATAATATCTTTAAAAGTTTTTTGTTCCTTTTTTCTTATTTCTTTATAAGCTATGATATTAGCACTCATACCATAAGTATCATCATCACCCAAGTTAGTAATAACAATATCATAAGTTAATGTTTCTTTAATACCAATTTCCTTAGTTTTTAAAATTTCCGTATCCATATTACCAAGATAATCTTGATAAACAATTGTCCCATCTTTATCTACTAATTTAACTTCCATTTTATCATTATGCTTATTAATATCCATTAAAGAAATACTCACATAAGTAGGACTAGTTGATACATTAGTTATTGTTAGATGTCTAATTAAACTTTCTTTATTTCCTAAATAATTAGTTTCAAAATAATTACCATCTTTATAGTTAATACTAAAAGTTTCATCAGCCAAAATTAAAGAAGAATCATTAGTTTCTTCTTGAGAATTATATACGTAAGCATGGGAGAGATAAAAACCCGATAACATTATTACTAATGCAATAACTATTATTCCAATTTTTACGCTCATCTTCTTCATAACTTACCCCGACCATTTCCATAATTAAAGTATAACAATTTACTAAAAATAAATCAATCAAAATTCCATTTTCTTACAATTTTTTTGACTTTTTGATTAACCTTTATTTAATACACAATAATATAAGTAAAGTTTATTTTAAAAAATTAAAAGAGATAGATCAAAATAAAATCTATCTTCTAATTATTATTATTTAATTTTTTAACTTTTCATTTCTTTATTTCGTCAATCAATTCACAATTAATAACTTAATTATTCGTTTACGTACTTTTGTAAAGTCTTAAATTCTTGATTAGTTTCTAAATCAGTATCAGCAAGTGACTTAAACAATTGTTTTTGTTCACGATCTAATTTAGTTGGTATCATCACGTTAATAATAACGTACATATCACCTTTACGACCGGTATTAGGATTTGCAACACCTTTTCCTTTAATACGCATTTTAGTATCATTTTGTGTACCAGAATCTATTTGTAATACCAAATTACCATAAATAGTTGGTATTTCTTTTTTGCAACCTAAAACCGCATCGGTAATAGTAATTGGTAAATCCATATAAATGTCATTTTCTTCACGTTTAAACAAAGGATGCTCTTTAACAGTAAATTCAATATAAATATCTCCATTTGGTCCACCATTGGCACCACTTGAACCTTTACCAGTAATTCTTAATTGAGTACCATTATCAACGCCAGCTGGCACCTCAACATCAATATCCTTACGCGTTTGACATTTACCTTCACCATGACATTTAGAGCAGGTTCTAGAGAAAGTCTTACCGGTTCCATCACAATCAGGACAAGTAGTTTCAGTTTGAAAAGTACCAAACATGGTTCTTTGTGACTGGGTTACTCTACCCCGTCCATTACATGTATTACAT
>CAKOKF010000084.1 GCA_934090775.1 uncultured Bacilli bacterium | reverse complement strand
ACTAAAGTTAAATTATCAACTAAAATAGGTGATTGGTGGAATATATACTATGGAGAACATGGAGGATTCATTTCAACCCAATATGTAAGTTTTTAATACTAACTAAAAAAATAGAGTAGAAAATTCTAATTTTACTACTCTATCTTATTTATATGCTATTTGATATTTATAAATTTTTATTTTTTATAATATCAATAGCCTTTTCATCTATTGATATTACCTCAATCAACTCTTTGATAAGATTTTCATAATTGCTCTCTCTTCTATTACTTTCTTTTAACACATAAAATAATAAATAACAGAAAAGGCTTGCAAATAATCCCTCAGTAAGAAATAATTCTAATATGCTTTGATCCAAGTTAATCAGCCCCTTTTATACTTAAAGTTACATTTTAATTAACCCTTCTAAGATTTTTATGGATCTTTTTTTAGTCTGTCCAATACTTTGTCTACTTTTATTCTTTAACCTTGCTATTTCAGCATCAGAGTAATTATATATAAAAGACAATTCCATAATTTCTTTCTGATTATTAGTTAAATTTTCAAATAAATCATATACAGACAAATTTGAATTATTATAAAATGATTTTTCATTAATTAATTCATCATTAAGAGCACATTCAACAATTTTTTTATTATTTTTTCTTATTAAATCTAATTTTCTATATTTAAGAGATATTATAATAGCACCTTCTAAATGAGCTGAATTAATACAATTATTTAATTTATCACTATTTATCAATTTTATAAACTGTATAATTAAATCCGTATGTCCTTCATCATAAGGCATACTCTTAGAAAGATTAGAAATTGTCTTTTCAAAGTAAAGATAAAGTTCTTCAAGCCTTTTAATATTATTATTGTATTTATAATCCTTAAATAAATTTAATATATCTTTTTCCATTATTACCCCTCAAACCCTAAATTAGTTCAATAAACAAAACGGAATTTTTGGAGTAAATGTAAATATTTAAATTATTTATGATTATTTTGTCTTTTATTATAATTATTAATAATAATTAAATTAATTGCTTTTCTATAAATGAATCTACACCAAGTTCTTTTAATCTTTTCACTTGATTTTCTGCATTTTGTTTATCCTTGTAACTTCCAGAAATAACCCTATAAATGCAATTTGAATCTGTACTTTCTATTGGAGTGTTAGCGCCTTCGTTGTATTTTATATTTAATGTTTCCAAAATACCCATAGCAATTGCTTTACCAAATACTTTTTGTTCATGAGGTTCATCTACAATTTTTATATCATTTAAATTGTCTATAAAAGCACATTCAACAATAACGGCACTTCCTTTAGTTTCTCTGATAAACATATAGTAATCTTTACCTGTTTTTTCAGATATCCTTGTTTTTATTCCCCTTGAATTTTGACCAATTTTTATAATTTGATTATTTATATTGGTTGCAAGTACTTTACTTCTACCACCTAAACTATGATGAAAAACTTCTGCTCCATCACCACCCCCTGCATTTATATGAATATCAACTGCAAGATCACTATTAAAAGCATTTTCCTTTGCTACTTCCATTTCAACAGTATCATTTTGATCTTTTTCTCTACTCATAAGAACATTCACATTATGATTTACTAATATTCTTTTAGTTTCTAATGCTATTTGTAATGTTATATCCTTTTCCTTTAAATTATTTGCTACAGCACCAGGATCACTCCCTCCATGCCCAACTCCTATAAAAACTTTATTACTCATTAAAACACATCCTTTCATAATAGTTAGAACGTATTTATTAAAAAAAAGTAAACTTTAAAAAATAAAAATTTTTTTCAAATTTATGTTTACTTTCTTAAAAATATTTCGTTTAAGTATGGTGTAAATAAATTTTTTAGAATCAAGGAGTGTATTATTTATGGAAAAAAACATAAAAAATCAAAATGAACAACAATCTGATAGAATATCTACAGAAAATATTGTAAATAAACCGATTGCAATTGATGAATTAAATATGTCAAGCAAAGTTACACCAGGTGATATAGTACCAGGAGGATTTACTTATCCTAATAATGCAATTGTGCAAAATGATTTCTTATATCTAAGAGATGCAAATGGCAATCAAATAGCTGGTAGAACTGTTAGTATTGGTGATAAAATAACTGTTTTAAAAATACATCATGATAAACAATTAGCATTAGTTCAATATCCTGCTGGTTCTGTAGTAAGAGAAGGCTATGTAACTAATAGCACAAAAGTAATAAAATATTTAAATGAATATAATTGGGTTAATGACTCTAGCGCTGAACCAGTCTATGAAACAGAATCAAGCAGTGATGGGAAATGGGGCACATTAAGTGCTTATGAAAAAGCAACTAAATTGTATAAAAGTAATAACAGAATTTGTGTAGCCTATGACACAAGCAAGGGTGCTCACACAAAATCAGGTTTTGTAGAATATGAAGGTGGATCTAACAATAGTGGAAGTAATAACACTAATAATATTAATCCAGGAGATATAGTACCAGGAGGATTTACTTATCCTAATAATGCAGTTATAGAAAATGATTTCTTATATCTAAGAGATGCAAATGGCAATCAAATAGCTGGCAGAACCGTTAGTGTAGGTGATAAAATAACTGTTTTAGATGTAGGATATGCAAAACAATTAGCTCTAATACAATATCCAACATCTTCAGGCGTTAGGCAAGGTTATGTGACTAATGCTACTAATATAATAAGATATTTAGATGAATATAATTACTATAATGGTTCAACATCCGAAACAGTATATGCAAACTCTACAGGAAGTGCAACACTAGGATCACTTAATCCATACGAATGTGCTACAAAGTTATATTCAAAAGATGGAAGAATTCATATTGTTTACGATACAGATAAGGGTGGGCACACCAAATCAGGATACGTGAATTTTGCAGGATTAGATGTTCCAGTAACTAATATAACAATTCCTGATATATCTGATCCTGATGTTACTAAAATAGAGTATGGTAAAAGCGGAAAAGGCAGACCTCTAAACGTATATAAAATAGGAAATGGTAAAAAAGCTTTATTTGCAGGATTTGCACTTCATGGATTTGAAGATCATTGGTTCCGTGACGGTGAAGCTTTAGTTAAAATAGCTACAGATTTAATTTATAAATTAGCTAATTACAAGAGAACAAATGGAGACCTTCATGGATATACAGTATATGTTGCACAATGTATGAATCCAGATGGCGTTATAGAAGGAAGATCACAAAACGGACCTGGCAGATGTGCTGTTGTATCTAGAGTTGATATGAATAGATGTTTCCCTTATAAATTTTCAGTTAATACAAACTCAAGATATTACACAGGTTCATCTCCTTTAGGTGCTATAGAAGCAGTTAAACTTAGAGATTTAATTTTAAAGATAAGATCTGAATCTACTGAAACATATGTATTAGATTTTCATGGTTGGTTAGGGTTTACACAAGGTAATTATGATGCAGCAAAATATATTGCTAACCAATTTGGATATACTCACAATTACACAGATGCAGGAGGTTTCTTCTCAAGTTGGGCAAATAGTTTAGGTACTGATATAAAAGGAGCATTAATAGAATATCCTAAATCTACTGCAAATTATCAAAGTGTTTTAAATGGAAACTATGCTGGTAAAACATTTAATGGAATAATAAATTTAATAAAAAATAATGCCGGAACTGGAAATTCAAATACTGGTAATGGAGATCAAGCATATAATGCAACTGGAAAAGTTATAAATGTAACATCAACTTTAAATGTTAGAAACCAACCTTCAACATCTGGAACTGTTGTAGGTACTTTAAAAGGCGATCAAACAGTTACGATAACAGCTAAAAATGGCTCATGGTATAAAATTTCTTCTCCTTTAGTTGGTTATGTTCATAGTGATTATATTAGCATTACTAATACTGGTAATGGAGATCAAGCATATAATGCAACAGGAAAAGTTATAAATGTAACATCAACTTTAAATGTTAGAAACCAACCTTCAACATCTGGAACTGTTGTAGGTACTTT
>CAKOKF010000083.1 GCA_934090775.1 uncultured Bacilli bacterium | reverse complement strand
TATTATTAATAATTACCCTTCATTAATTAAGTTGAAGTTAATAATTTTTTATCACTATTTATTATTTGTTTTACTAATTTTTTTATTATTCTTCTCCGTCCCAAAGTAGCATCTATATTTAGCATATAATTATCACTTGTTACCTCATCATATCCATACCATAATGATATAGAATAATCATGACTATAAATACATGCCCAAGAATCTAAAACAGAATACTCGCTAATACCTAAAGCTTCAGTTTTTGCTCTATCAATAGTAGTAGTTCCAGTTTTTCCAGCTACTTCAGCATTACCAATTTCCAAAGTACCAAGAATTTTTCCGTATTTAATTGCATATAATAATATTTCATTAATATATTTAGCTGTCTTCTCACTACATACTTTTTCTTTTTGATATGTTTTTTCTTTTACTTCATTATTATCTCTATAAGTAATTCTCGTATAGGAATATGGCTCAATATAATAACCACCTCTAGCATAAGTTCCATAAGCTGCAGACATTTGCAAAGGCGATACGCCTTCGAAAGCTCCAATTGATGCTGATTCATACAAGTTTTCACCGTAATCAATGCCAAATGAATGAACAAAATTAGCTATTTTAGTTTTATCAACTTGTTGAAAAATTTTTAAAGCAGGAATATTTCTTGAATCAGACAAAGCCTGCTTAATTGTAATATATCCTTTATAGTCACGCATAGCATTAACTATTCTTGTTCCATCCGAATATGTATAAGGAGCATCTAAAATTATATCATTAGGTGTTCCGCCATTAAACTCAAAGTATGGTCCATAATCCATAAAGGGCTTAATAGATGATCCTGGAGCTCTTCTAATACTTATAGCATAATTATATTGCCTAGCTCCTGTTCTATTTCTTCCACCACCAATAGCCATTATTGATCCATCAGCCACACTAGTGATGGCCATACCAGCTTGAATATCATCATCTTTAAAATTTTTCTTATTGTTCATAACATCATTTACAGCATCTTGAACTGTTGTATCTAAAGTTGTTTGAATTATCATTGGAACATTATAAGGATTTAACCCAGTATCATTTATTACTTCATTTGTAACCGTATCAATAAAACTTTGATACTTATTAGAACTAACCTTTTTACCAATTAACATACTTGAAACTGAAATATTTAAAGCATCTTGTAATTGCTCGTCCGTAATATAACCATGTCTATGCATTAAATTTAATACTTCATTACGACGTTTTGTAGCATTATAAACGTTTTCATACGGATCAAAATCCGAAGGAGCATTAAACAAACCAGCAATAAGAGCAGCTTCGGATAAATTAATATCACGAACACTTTTGCCAAAATAATTTTGACAAGCCATTTCTACTCCATAACTATGCGCTCCTAAAAAAGGATAATTTACATAAATTTCTAATATTTCTTCTTTAGAATAGTTTTTTTCAATTTGAAACATAGATAAATAAATATCAGTAAATTTTCTTATAACACCTTCAATTCCAGTCGCAACATTTGAAGTGAATACTTGCTTGGATATTTGCATTGTAATTGTGGAGGCACCACCAGCGTTGCTATCACCTTTTAAATGATTTATGGTTGCTTTAACAAATCTTACTAGATCAAAACCTTGATGTTGAAAATATCTAGAATCCTCAGCAGCAACAATAGCATCTATTAACACTTGAGGTAAATCATCATAGCTAACCAATTCTCTATCCTCAGTTCCCAATCTAGTAATTTCATTACCTTTTTTATCTAACATAATGGTCGATTGACTCATATAGAGATTTCTCTTATCAAAAACGGGGGCATTTTTAACTATATAATTTACACCTAATCCTACTGAAATAATTATACAAAAGAAAAGAAGAAAATTTAAAGCAACTACGAAAGAAAACTTCTTTTTTTTCTTCTTTTTTTTATTAACTACATACATGTAAGGAACCCCCTTTTCTAATGACTACACTTAATAGTAACACAAGAAAAAATCACTTGCAAGATGCCTAGTTTACTTTTTTGAAATTTTTTAATCAATTCATCAAATTTATTTTTTAGAATTTTTAATATTAACATCAATAAAATTATAATGTTTTCTAATCATTGATTCTAACTCACTCAAAACATTAGGATTAGATGCCAAATAATTTTTTGCATTTTCCCTTCCTTGGCCAATTTTTTCACCTTTATATGAATACCAAGCGCCACTTTTATTTACTAAACCTAAATCACTAGCTATATCCAATACTTCACCAGTATGCGATACACCACTACCATAAATAATATCTACCGAAGCAGTTTTAAATGGAGGCGCTACTTTATTTTTTACAACTTTTATATTGGTTCTATTTCCTATAAATTTATCACCATCTTTTAATTGCTCCCCGCGTCTAATATCTAATCTTACGCTAGCATAAAACTTTAAAGCGCGTCCTCCTGTGGTAGTTTCAGGATTTCCAAACATTACTCCCACTTTTTCTCTTAGCTGATTAATAAAAATGGCCGTTGTTTTTGTTTTATTAATCGTACCCGATAACTTTCTTAAAGCTTGACTCATAAGTCTTGCTTGTAGCCCCACATGACTATCACCCATATCCCCTTCAATTTCAGCTTGAGGAACTAAGGCAGCAACAGAATCAATTACAACAATGTTAACTACTTCACTTCTTACTAATGCTTCACATATTTCTAAAGCTTGTTCTCCGGTATCAGGTTGACTTAAAAGCAATTCATTAATATTAACCCCTAAGTTCTTAGCATATACTGGATCCAAAGCATGTTCAGCATCAATAAATGCAGCTCTCCCCCCTCTTTTTTGAACCTCAGCAATAGCATGTAAAGCAAAAGTAGTCTTACCACTCGACTCTGGACCGTAAATTTCAATAATTCTTCCTTTTGGATAACCACCAACACCTAAAGCAATATCTAAGCTCAAAGAACCACTTGGAACAACTTCAACATTTAAGTGCTCTTGTGAACCTAAACGCATTACTGCACCTTTACCAAATTGCTTCTCAATATCAGCTAAAACCTGATCAAGAACTTTATCTTTATCTTTTTCTATAGTTAAATCTTTCATCCTAAACCTCCTATTTTAAAGAATTTCTAAATTTATACTATCACAAGAATACTATTATGACAATATTATTCTATGAGAGGATATTTTTTATCCTTCTAATTATATTATTAACGCTAACTAGCTAATTTCCTTCAAAAATTCAAAAAAATTTGCAAAATATGCAAATTTTCTTATTATTTTTATTAATAACTTATATAAATTATTTTTTTAAATTTATAGTCTTATCTAAAACTCTTAAAAAATCACTCTTACTAAATGGTTTAACAAGCATATCAACAATATTATATTTAAATGCCTTATCAATCATATCTTTTGAATCTTCGCCAGTTATAATCGAAATAGGAATATTACCATAATGATTACTGTTTTTTAAATAATCTAAAACTTCAAATCCACCAACGTTTGGCATATTTAAGTCCAACAAAATGGCCATAATATTATATTTATTACTACTAATAATATCAATCGCTTCTTTTCCATCTAAAGCGACAACTCCCTTATACTTTCCATCCATAACTTTTAAAGCAAAATTATCCACAATTTTTGAATCATCCACTATTAAAACAACATCTTCTAAAATAATATTAGATGGGGTTGAAACCGATTTTATTTCCGGTTCCGGCATACGAGATAAAGCTTTTTCACCATTCAAATATCTTTTTACAATTGAAGTCATATAACTTACAGTTTTTAATAAATTATCATATTCCTTTTCAATAAAATGCTGATTTTCTTGTTTGCCAGCCATTTCATGCTGTAAAAATATTTCGGCTTCTTTAGTAAATCCTAAATATCTTGCATCACTTTTTATAGAGTGAGCAAAAATACCATAATCTTGCCAATTTTCATTGTCTTTACTTCTTTTTAAATTATTCAATTTTTCATCAATACCATCTAAATAATCTTGAAAAGTTTCATTATAAATATCCATATCACCAAAAAGCTCTAAAGCTTT
>CAKOKF010000082.1 GCA_934090775.1 uncultured Bacilli bacterium | reverse complement strand
TTTTTATCCACAAAATTATTTCCCGGGAAATAATTTATATACTTTAAAAATACAATTTCTAGTAAATCATAATAATTTGCACCATTTCTTTCACCAGTTAATAATTTATTTAATTCAAAAACTAAGTTATACAAATTATCAAAATCTAATTTTCCATTATAATTATCTAATTTAATATCTATTAATATATTCTTAATTCTTGTTACTAATTTATCAATTAAAATTTTTATATCAATACCATCATTTTTAATCTCATTAATATAATCTATTAATTCGCTTACACTATTTGTTTCATAATAATCTAATAATTGATTTATCTTTTTATTTGATATTCCTCCAAAATTAGCAATTACATTTTGAACATCAATTTCTTCACCATTACTTGCTACTTGATCTAAAATACTTAAAGCATCCCTTAAACCACCATTAGACATCATTGCAATTTCCTTAATAGCATCATCAGTAACATTTAATTTTTCTTCCGTACAAACATATTTCAGTCTATCTTCAATATCCTGAATAGAAATTGGTTTAAAATCAAATCTTTGGCACCTTGATAAAACAGTTATTGGAACACTTTGAATATCAGTTGTAGCCAATATGAATACAACATCTTTTGGTGGTTCTTCTAAAGTCAATAAAAGGGCATTAAAAGCACTTGTGGATAACATATGAAACTCATCGATAATATAGACCTTAATTTTCATGCTACTTGGTGCAAGTCTTACATTATTTATTATTTCTCTTATATCATCCACGCCATTATTAGAAGCTGCATCTAATTCAATTATATCTGGACTGCTTTCAAAGTTTACACAATTTTGACACTTATTGCACGGATTTCCGTCAACCGGATGTAAACAATTAATAGCTTTAGCAAATATTTTAGCACTACTGGTTTTGCCAGTACCTCTAGGTCCAGTAAAAATATAAGCATGAGCAAACTTATTATTTATAACGCTATTTTTTAATAATTTTTTCGTATATTCTTGACCTACTAAAGAATCAAAATCATGAGGTCTATATTTTCTATATAATACTTGATAATCCATAAAAACTCCTTGTTCCTTATTATATCATAATTAGTTTTTTTTATCTTATATTTTGAAAGAATTCATTAAATAAATTAGAATAATTTTTTACAAATTTTTGATCTATTTTGTCCAGCTTTTCACAATTTACCTGTGGATAACTTTTGCCTTCTTTACCATCTAAAATGTAATAAACTTTAGATACTCTCGAAGCCTCAATTACGGCCTGACACATCTTACACGGTTTTAATGTAGTAATCAAAATGTATCCATCTAACCTAAAATCTTTTAGTTTTTTCTCCGCTGCAATAATAGCATTTATTTCAGCATGTCCTAATACATACCCCTTTTTATGCCTATTATTATAGCCTGAGGCCATGATTTTATCATTTTTGATTAAAATAGCTGCAACTGGAATATCCCCGTTTTTGAAGGCTTTTAGTGCCAATTTATATAACAAATCAAAGTATTTTTCCATATTAAACTCCATAAAAAAAGTGCACATAAGCATTGATAGTTATGGCTGCTGTATTCCTACCCTGACCAAGTTCCTATGTACTTATTGCACCCCTTAATATTATCATAAAAAGGCAAAAGATACAATAAAAACTTGACATATTTATAAATTACTGTATTAAATTATTAAAATTCATATACTCAAAGGATGTGCATAACATTTTTGACTATGTTTCACGTGAAACATAGTCTAGAATTATCAATTATACCTAAAAAAAGATAAACATATTTCAATGTTTCACGTGAAACATTGAAATATCTAATTGTGATAAATATAAAATTAATTTAGTTTATAAATTTTTGGGCTTAAAAATTAAATTATTCTTAGATGCAAAAAAAATCAATAAGTTTTTTTACAAATATGTTTTATATAAAATTCAAATTGTAAAAAATTTTATTAATAAAGAAAACGTAGATGTTAATAACAATGTTTCACGTGAAACATTGCAATTTTTGTAATAAAAAAAAAGAAAAAAACTTTTTAAATAATAAAAAATTATTTAACTATTTATAAAAAAATATATATTTCATATGTTTCACGTGAAACATATGAACAATTATTAAAACAAGTATTTTATTTTTTTAAAATTTAATAGATGAATTTCTTTATTATTTACTCGCCATCTTTATCAACACTCAATGTTTCACGTGAAACATTAAAAAATTATAAACAAAAAAACAATGTTTCACGTGAAACATTGTTTCGATATTTTAAAAATTATTCTTGTTATTATGTTTCACGTGAAACATATAACTTATTATTCAATTTTTGAAGAATTTACTTTAACTTCCTCAGTAGATGTTTCAATTTCTTCGGATGATTCATCAGACTTAAGTAAGGTTATTGTTGATACTTTTTGATTATCTTTTAAATTAATCAATCTAACGCCTTGAGTAATTCTTCCTAATACGCTAATTTGACTAATTGGCATTCGCATTATAATACCAGAATTAGTTACAATTATAACATCACTAGCATCACCAATAACTTTAAAGTCAGCGATCTTGCCATTTTTATCAGTTATATTTAATGCTTTAACGCCTTTTGAACCTCTTCGTGTTTGTCTAAAGTCGGCTACCTTTGTTTGCTTACCATAACCATTTTCAGTTACAAGTAAAATATTATCATCATTACTTACCACTTCGGCTCCAACTACTCTAGCATCATTCTCTAAGTCAATACCCTTAACGCCACTAGCAGTACGCCCCATATCTCTAATTTCATCTTCGTTAAATTTAACCATACGGCCTTCACTAGAGCCAACTAGAACAATATCTTCGCCAGTAGTCTTTTTAACAGAAATTAATTCATCATTTTCTTTTAAAGTAATAGCAATCTTACCATTTTGACGTATGTTTTCAAATTGAGTTAAAATCGTCTTTTTAATTATACCACATTTTGTTACAAATAACAAGTATTTTTTATCATCATCTGCAGATATTTTAATAACGCTACTAATTCGTTCATCTTTATCAATTTGTAATAAGTTGATTATTGGCAAACCTTTAGATTGACGACCAAATTGTGGAATTTCATAACCTTTTAATCTATATACTTTTCCCTTATTAGTAAAGAACAATAGATAATCATGTGTTGATAAGTCTACTAAATGCTCTACAAAGTCTTCTTCATTCGTAGTCATACCCTTAACACCAACACCACCACGATTTTGTGATTTAAACGTATCACTGGTTGTTCTCTTAATATAACCTTTATTAGTCAAAGCTACAACTATATTTTCTTCAGGAATTAACGCTTCATCATCAATATAATCAATAGCAGTCATATCAATCTCAGTACGACGTTCATCAGCATATTTAGCTTTAATTTCTAGTAATTCTTGTTTAATAATGTCATAAATCTTTGCATCACTAGCTAAAATACCTTTTAATTCGTCAATTAATTTTAATAAATCATTTAACTCTTCTTCGATTTTACTACGTTCTAAACCAGTTAATCTTCTTAATTTTAATTCTAATATAGATTCAGCCTGAACATCATCTAAATTGAATCTAGTCATTAATTCATGCTTAGCAGTATCATCATCCTTAGCATTTCTAATTATATTAATAACTGCATCTAAATTATCTAAAGCGATCTTATAACCTTCTAAAATATGAACACGTTTTTCAGCTTTTTCTAAATCATATTTAGTTCTTCTATAAATAACTTCTCTTTGATAATCAATATATTTACTAATAATTTCTTTTAAATTTAAAGTCTTTGGTAAACCTTGGTCTAGCATTAAGAAGATAATACCATAAGTAGTTTGTAATGAAGTGTGCTTATAAAGATTATTTAATACTACATTAGCATTAGCTTCCTTTTTTAAATGTACTACTAACTTAATCTCTGTTAGTGTAGATTCATCATGTAAATCAGTAATACCCTCAAGTACTTTATCTCTTACCAATTCTGCAATTCTCTTTTGAAGTTCCATTTTAGTTACTTGGTAAGGAATATCCGTAAATACTATTTGTTGTTTACCATTATGTTCTATAATTTCAGCATGAGCTCTAATAGTAATCGTACCACGACCAGTTTCATAAGCCTGTTTAATACCTCTATTACCTAAAATAGCTGCACCAGTTGGAAAATCT
>CAKOKF010000081.1 GCA_934090775.1 uncultured Bacilli bacterium | reverse complement strand
CACTTGAAAAATATTTGTCATTTATAAAATTATTAAAATGAATTGTAAGAAAATTATTTTTATAGTATAATTTGAATAGTTAGAATAAAGGATTGGTACTATGGATACAAATAATAAAACAAATACAGTAGTAGATGTTGGCGATGATGGTAAATTAAACTTTACCCAAGAAGAAGCTACTACAAAAATAAATAATGTCTTTACCGAGTTTGAATACGATAAAATACCCGTTGTTGATTTAGTTAATCAAATGATTAATGATGCCGTTGAAAAAAGAGCATCTGATATTCACTTTGACCCTACTCCTGATGTTTTAAATGTTCGTATCCGCGTCGATGGCGATTTAATTTTATATGCTAGAGTTCCGGCTAGTGTTAAAAAGAACTTATCAACCCGTATTAAAATTATTTCCGGTATGAATATTACTGAAACTCGTCTTCCTCAAGATGGTGCTATTAAAATGACCCATAATGATCGACCTTTAGATATGCGTGTTTCAGCCTTACCTATCGTTGATGGTGAAAAAATAGTTATCCGTATTTTAGATTACTCAAGAAGTCTTGCTGGGCTTGATACATTAGGTCTTTCTAAAATTAATTATGATAAAGTCTTAAGAATGATTAATGTTCCCAACGGTATTATCTTAGTTACTGGTGCTACCGGTTCTGGTAAATCAACAACCGTTTATTCCATGCTTCAAAAGTTAAATCGTGTTGATACTAATATTATCACGGTTGAAGACCCCGTAGAAATGAAATTACCTGGCCTAAATCAAGTTCAAGTTATGAGTGAAATTGGTCTAACATTCGCAGCCGCTCTACGTAGTATCTTACGTCAAGACCCCGATGTTATCATGATCGGTGAAATTCGTGATGATGAAACTGCCCGTATTGCCGTTCGTGCTTCAATCACTGGTCACTTAGTTTTATCAACACTCCACACCAATAACGCTTTAAATACTATTGAACGTTTACTAGATATGGACGTTGAACGTTATCTTTTAGGTTCAGCTCTTACTGGCGTTATTGCCCAAAGACTAGCTAAGAAATTGTGTCCTAAATGTCGTAAAGCCCGTCCCGTTACTGATTATGAAAAAACAGTCTTTAAATTAGCCTTAGGTCTTGATGTTAAAGAAGTCTATGAAGCCGTTGGCTGTAAACATTGTATTAACGGCTTTATCGGTCGTATTGCTATTCACGAAGTTCTAATGTTAAACCAAGATGTCCGTGATGCCATCGTTAATAATGACTCCAAAGAACACTTACGTAAAATGGTTTATGACAAAGGTCATACCGTTACCCTCCTTCAAGATGGCTTAGAAAAAGTCGTCAGTGGCGATACTACCTTCGATGAAATTGTTCAAATTATCGATGTTGAATCTGACTTTGGTGAAGATGAACAAGAGTTAAAAGATGCCTTACTAGGTAAAACTAAACAAAAAGAAGATGAAGATGCCAAAATCTTAAATAATATTAGTGGTAATTTAACCGAAATCCTTGATACTAAGGAGAATGGTAATATTAAAAACAATGCTAATCTTGAAAATAATGTTAATCCAATAAATACTGTTGCTAATCAAACAAGCAATACTAATATAACAAATGATAATATAAATAAAAATCAAGAAGAACTTACACCAAATAATGCAATTTCTAATGAAAACCCAATTAATCTTCTAGAAAATCCAAATAATAATGCCAAAAAAACTGACTACGATATTTTGTAATCAGTTTTTTCATTTATTTCATTAAAATATATCTTAAATATTATTAAAATCTAATCCTTCTTCTAATGCAATATCTTTAAATTCAATTTTAAACTTTTCTATATCTTTTCTTAACGAATCTTCATAAACACTCTTGGTATTACAAATAGCTTCATAAATATGTTTAAGTCTAACTTCTTTTGTATTATCAAACAAAGCATAACTAAAAGCATTAGAAACTATGGCTAAACAAATATCTGGATATCTTGATGATATTTCATAGATTCTTTTATATTCATCAGTCATATCAACGATAAAAGCAAATATTTTTTCTTTAATAAAATCAGTATAAGGCATAACTAAATGCATTTGTTTTTCAATCTTTGGTAAAGTTCCCATTAAAATTTTAATAGTTGTTTCTCGATCGGCTTCCTTAACATCTACCTTTTGAAATCTTCTTAAAAATGCCCTATCCCTTATAATATATTGTTCATATTCTTCGGTTGTTGTTGCTCCAATCATCTTAATCTCACCACGGTCAAGTCCTGCTTTAAAAATGTTAGCTAAATCCATGCCAGTATTGCTGTCATTTCCTTTAATAAGTAAATGTGTTTCATCAATAAAAACAATTGTCTTTTCTCTTTTAGCCAATTCTTTGATTAAAACATCAACTCTTGTTTCTTTTTGGCCGGCTACTTCATAGTCACCAATAATTGATGAAGCATTAAGTTTATATAATTCATAGCCAAATAAAGCATTAGGAACCATATTATTTTTAATTCGATAAGCAAGGCCTTCAACAATGGCCGTTTTACCGATACCGGCTTTACCTACAAGTAAAGGCGACTTCTCCGGTGTTAAAAGAATTAGTATCATTTGTTTTATTTCTTCTTCACGCCCAATAGCAGGATCAGTTATATAATCTCTTGCTACTAAATTATCAGCATATCTTTCTAAAAAACTTATATTTTTTTCTTCCATAATTAATTCACCAAAAATATTATACCGGAAAACTAGTATCTAGACAATCAAAAATAATAATGCTAAAATAAGAATTCCAAAAAGGAAGTGATATTTCTATGCTTATTATTAATTATATTAACTACGGTGAGATGAGAATAGCAATTGAAGGACATACTAAAGACAATAAAAATTATAATGTAGTTGTTACTGACGTTACACCTTACAAAGATTTAGATCTAAAAAAGGCCAATCGTACCATTGCATCTTTAAATTTTACAGCTGATGATCCTGATAGTCTAAAGATAATTAAATCTTCAAAAGACTATTCACCCAATATGCGCGCTAATATCATTAAGACAGCTTTAAACAGTACATTTACTAATATTAATATTAATCAAACATCAAAAAGTTTAACAACAACTACTGAACAAGCTAATACTTTAACATTAAGAAAAAGAATGCCTGATTTTAAAATGTATGTGCCAAGCGAAAAAGTTATCATAGCGTAAATTTTGCTTGACTGTCTAAAAATTTTCTTAAAAACTAGTTAATTTTGTATTGACTTCTTAGTTTATCTAAGATACAATTAACTAGTAATTGATGCCTGATTAGCTCAGTCGGTAGAGCGCACGGCTGTTAACCGTTAGGTCGTAGGTTCGAGTCCTACATCAGGCGCCATTTATGTTAATTACAACTTCTTCGGAAGTTGTTTTTTTATTTCTATAATAAGTCTAAAGAATTGTAAATAATAATATTTCATTATCTTTATTACAACAAGTGACTATTTTCTCATAAAAATTTTAAAAATATTTGGTATTTAAAAAAATTAACGTTATGTCAGTAAAACGTATATTTATCATAAAATTATCTATATTAATATTAGTAGTATGCAAAATTTTAAAGGTCAAAAAACTTGCAAATCAGAAAATTTATGATATACTACTAATGAAAGAACTTGATTGTTCTTAAATAAAAAGAGATACATTTGACTTTGTGCGTTAGATGTTTCTCAGTCCATTAGATGAATTTTGAAAAACACCTATCATCAAACGATGCGTAGGTGTTTTTCGTTTGCTTTATTTATAAAGCAAACGGTTATTTTCTCTTGATAGAGTTGATAACTTCGTCCAAGATGACAAGAAGCATAGCTAGAATTACTAAGAATTCCATCTTTTTTCTCCATTCTAGGACCACCTCCCCTCCGTATTTTTACTAAAATATGGACCGAGAGTAAAACACCTAACAGTCAAATGTATCTGGTTATAATAATACCATATAATCAAAATAAACGCTATAACAAAATAGCTTTTTCACAACATTTCAGATACTATAAAAAGCATTTATTCTTAGTATAAATTAATAAATTAAAATTATATTAATATTAGTAGTATGTAAAATTTCGGGAGTGCAAAAAACTTGCAAATCAGAAAATTTATGATATACTACTAATGAAAGAACTTGATTGTTCTTAAATAAAAAGAGATA
>CAKOKF010000080.1 GCA_934090775.1 uncultured Bacilli bacterium | reverse complement strand
CATATATTTTATGACCAATTAGGACTAGGTTCTAAAGATATCGTCATGCTTCACGGTTGGGGCCAAAATATGGAAATGATGCGTCCTTTAGCCATTAAATTATTAAATGATAAAAATATTAAAAATAACTATCGTATTACCATTCTAGACCTACCTGGTTTTGGTGCTTCAAGTGAGCCGGATATGAATACTGATGTATTTACCTATACCAAACTAATTGAAGATTTTCTAACTGCTTTAAATATAAGTAAGCCCATCATGTTAGGTCATTCTTTTGGTGGTCGCTTGTCAATCATTTATGCTAGTCGTAACGAAACCGAAAGAGTAATCCTTTTTGGTGCTCCTTGTATTAGAGAATATAAACCAACCTTCAAAGAAAAGGTTTTAAAGACTTTAAAAAAAGTACCCTTTACCAAAGATTTAGTCGAAATAGCTAAACAGTATATAGGTTCTACTGATTATAAAAATGCTAGTCCTGTTATGCGTACAGTTTTAGTAAATACTATTAATCAAGATTTAAGTGAATGTGCTAAAAAAATAACAGCACCAACACTGCTTATCTGGGGGACTTTAGATACTGCTGCTCCAATTGAACTGGCTAGAAAGCTCGAAGGCTTACTAAAAGATGGCGCGTTAATCGAACTGCCAGGTGCTACCCATTATGCTTATTTAGAACGAATTGATTACGTAACTAATATTTTAATAAATTTTTTAGGAGGAAAATAAGATGTCATTAATTATCAATATTTTAATCTTTTTAATAATCTTTTATACAGTAACAGTTAAATCAAGAAAATCATTACACATGTTACAACAAAACCTTTATAATGAAAATAATCGTTACTTAAAATGGTTAAAGCAAAATAGAAAGGTTGCTTTAAAACACTATGATGTTATCGGTCTAATTTTATCGTTGATTGCTTTATTTATTGGCAATCTCCCCGGTAAGGTTTTAATTGCTATCAGTGCTTTAATTTATTTATTTGATGCGGAAGTAATTAAATATTCTATTATGGTTGAAAAAGCTAAAAAACCATTAGTTAAAACAGCTAGGGTAAAAAGACAAATTACAACCCTTTATCTTTTAAACTTAATTCCTTTAATTCTTTATTTAATCTTTAAAAGTAATGTAAGAATTTTATTTGTTTTAGCTTCTTTAATGTTAGTATTAAATTATTATGTTGTTTACTTAGTTAAGTTAATAAATGATCCTATCGAAAAAGCTATTTATAAAAAGTTTTGGCGTATGGCCGAGAATAAATTAGCTTCCTATAAAGACTTAAAAGTTATTGGTATTACCGGGTCTTATGGTAAAACTAGTAGTAAGAATATTTTAAATGAAATTCTATCTATGGATTATATTTCCCATCCAACCCCTAAAAACTTTAATACTGATGTTGGTTTAATGACCACTATCAATAATGATTTAACTAAATTTGATGAGATATTTATTGCTGAAATGGGGGCTTATAAAGTAGGCCGTATTAAAAATGCTTGTAATTTAGTTCATCCTCAGTATGGGTTGCTTACGACGATTGGTAAAGCTCATTTGGAAACTTTTGGTAGTCAAGAAAATATTATTAAGACGAAGTTTGAACTTATTGAAAGTTTACCTAGTAATGGTATCGCTTTCTTAAATATGGATGATCCACTCCAAGTTAATTATAAATTGCAAAATAAAGTTAGAGTTGTTTGGTATGCCGTCAATAATAAAAAAGCTGACTTTTATTGCTTAGATACAAAATGTAGCGATAAAGGTTCAACTTTTAAAATATTTATTAAAAAAGAAAATAAGACTTATGATTTTCAAACTAGACTTTTAGGTCGTCATAATATTTCTAATATCGTTGCTTCTGTAGCGGTTGGTTATGAATTTGGTATTTCTATTCCTAAATTACAAGCAGCGGTAATGAAAATAAAACCAATTGAACATCGTTTAGAATTAAAAAGAATTGGTAATATGTATCAAATTGATGATGCTTATAATTCTAATCCTGTTGGGGCTAAAGTAGCTTTAGAAGTTCTTAGTATGATGCCTGGTGATAAGGTTGTTGTTACTCCCGGTATGGTTGAACTCGGTAATGAGGAAGAAAAATATAATAGGGAATTCGGTGAAGAAATAAGTGCTGTTGCTGATTATGTTATTTTAGTTGGGGAAAAACAAACTAAACCAATCTATGAAGGTTTAATGAATAAAAAATATGATAAAGATAAAATAATAATTACTAACGATGTTAGACAAACTTATATCTTAGTTAATAAATTAAAAGGTAAAAAAGATATTTATGCATTATATGAAAATGATTTACCTGATACTTATAATGAATAATATCAAATTAAAATAGAAGTGAAAGAAGGAAAAAAATATGAATATAAAATTAGGTGTAATTTTTGGTGGCGTTTCCGTTGAACATGAAGTAAGTGTTATTTCAGCTGTTCAAGCAATGCAAGCGATAGATAAGGAAAAATATGATGTAATTCCCATCTATATAACGAAAGATAGAGAATGGTATACAGGCGAAATCCTAAAAGACATGGATACGTATACTGATATGGACTTATTAAAAAGATATACTAAAAACGTATCATTAATTAACAAAAAAGGTAAATTTTATTTACAAAGCAAAGGCTTATTTAAAACTATTGTTACCGAAATAGATTTGGTTTTACCAATTGGTCATGGCACTAATATGGAAGATGGTACTTTACAGGGTTATCTTCAAACTATTGGTATTCCTTATTGTGAATCCGATATTGCTGCTTCTAGTGTTGCTCAAGATAAAGTCACTCAAAAGCTAGTTTTCCAAAGTAAAAATTTACCAATGACTGCATTTACATGGTTTTATGATGTTGATTATACTGAAGATCAAGAAAATATATTAAAAGAATGTGCTAAATTAAAATATCCCGTTATTGTTAAACCAGCTACTTTAGGTAGTTCGGTTGGTATTAATTTTGCTAAAGATGAAGCTGAATTAAAAAATGCTATCGAAGAAGCTATTCAATATGATAAAAAGATTTTAGTTGAACATGCCGTCGAAAATTTAAGCGAAGTTAATATTTCGGTCTTAGGTGACTATAAATATCAAGAAGTATCCGCTATTGAAGAAGTTACAACGATTCATCATTTATTAACTTATGCTGATAAATATATGGGTAATGCTAAAGATAAACCAAGTAAAGGCATGGTTGGTCTTGGTCGTAAAGTTCCTGCTAAATTAGAGAAAAAAATGCAAAGTGAAGTTGAGAATGTTGCTGTTAAAGCGTTTAAGGCAGTTGGTTTGGCTGGCGTTTGTCGTATTGATTTTTTAATTGATAAAAACGATAACAAAGTTTATATCAATGAAATAAATTCTATTCCTGGTTCTTTATCATTTTACTTATGGGAACCAAAAGGTAAAAAATATCGTGAATTACTAGACGAAATAATTAAAATTGGTATTAAAAATTACCAAGATAATAGTGCTAAAGTTCATTCCTTTGAATCTAATATTTTAGAAGGTTATAAAGCTGGCGGCGCTAAAGGTGGTAAATTTGGCTGCAAAGGCAGTAAATTTTAAGAGGACTTATGAATAGAAAAGGGTTTACATTAGTTGAATTATTAGCGGTTATTGTGGTTTTAGCTATTTTAATTGGTATTGCTACGCCTAATGTTATTGGTTTACTTAGAAAGCAAAAAGATAATACAACAAATATCGTTTTAACTAACTTAAATGATGCGGCGGTAAGCTATGCTAAAGAACAAATTTCTTTAAACAAATTACATTTAAGTAGTTGCAATTTTGAAATAAATGATGAAAATACTGCTAAAGCTAATCTTAATCAAGGTAAGAAATGTGTTAAAGCTTATAATATCGGTGTTCTAAAAAGTAATGGAACTTTTGAAGATAAACAAAATTCATGTGATTCCAACAAAGAGATTTATGTTTATAATTATAGCAATGGTAATTACACTGAAATTAAAACCTTCATTCCTGATGATACTTGTAATGTTAAGTAAAGATGTAAAGTAAGTGCAAAAAGAATTAAAATATTTAATTATAAATTATAGTGAAAAAGATTTACCATATATTGACGAGCTAGTTGCTTTTTTAGAAAATAAAAGTGCCGAAATAGTTAAATGGTTTGAAATAAATGATTATGGTTCAAAACCAGTAGTAACC
>CAKOKF010000079.1 GCA_934090775.1 uncultured Bacilli bacterium | reverse complement strand
GATTTTAAGAGTAAATAAAGTTAGGAGTCGTGAAAAGTATGAAAGACATTATTTACTATCTGGAAAAGTATTTTGTGGGCATTGTGGAGCGAAGTATAGATATCAAAAATGGGGGAAAAGATTAATAATGTATTGTTATTCGCAACAAAAAAGTAAGCCGAGATATATTAAAGACCCTAATTGTAATAATAAACGATGGGACACATTTGAAGTTGAGGATGCAGTATTAGAAGAATTATTTAAAATGAGTTTAGATTTAGATTTATTTAGGAAAACTTTTAATATAGCAATTGTCAATGTAAAAAATGAATATAGGCAAAGACTTGAAGAAATAACTAAACAAATAAAAAATCTATTGAACAATATAGCGAATGGTATAGCTGTGAAAGAAACTAATAATAAAATAAATGAATTAGAAAAAGAGAAAGAAATAATGGAAGAAAAGTTGATTGAATCAGATCAAAAAGAAAAAGATAACAAAGTATCTTTGAATATGATTAAAAACTTAAAAGCAACTTGGTTTGAAATGGACTTTGATGAACAAAGAAGAATTATTGAACATTTGATAGACAAAGTTATAGTAAATGATAATGAAATCAACATCTACTATAACATTTATTAAAAAATATTTTTTCTCTCACTGGGGGTAATAGTCCGATGAAACTTAAAGATAAGTTTAACTTAATAGAAGATATAATACTAGATAAGCTACTAGGAATAATTAGATAATATAAAGTTTGAAATTTACTAGCTTTAAAACTTTTAAATAATAATAAGTGATTTTTATTAACATTTAACATACCTGTATAAATAGTAACTAAACTAACTATTAAATTAATAAGTAAAGCCATAATAATAACCGATTTAATATTGGCCCCACACCATATTAAAATTAAAGGACCAATGGCAACTTTAGGTAAAGAATTTAACATGGTAATAAAAGGATCAAATACTTTATAAATAGGTTTAACTAAATAAAATATAATTGATACTATAAGACTAATTACAAATCCTAATCCAAAAGATATTAAGACTTCTTTAGTAGTTGTAAGTAGATGATTAAAAAAGTTATGATTGCTAATAAGACTAATTAAAGTTTTAACAATTTTACTAGGACTAGAGAAGATAAAACTATTAATAATATTATATTTACTTAAATACTCCCAAGTAAGTAAGAAACTTACGATAATTATTATTTGAATAAGAAGAATTAGAAGATTATCTCTTTTAATTTTTTTTAAATAAGCTATTTGTTTAGGCGACATATTCTTCTAACTCCTTCCAAATAAGATCATAGTAATAATTAAACTTAGTGTCTTTACGATTAAGTATTGGATTTTTAGGATTATCTAATTTAATATCATAAATATTTTTTATAATTGCGGGTCTTTTTGATAAAACAATGACTTGACTTGCTGTAGCAATAGCTTCGCCAATATCGTGAGTTACAATAACAGCCGTTTTACCTTCGGACTTAATAATATTATAAACATCATTACTTACTTCTAATCTTGTTTGATAATCAAGGGCACTAAATGGTTCATCAAGAAGTAAGATATCCGGGTTAGTAGCAAGCGTTCTAATTAGAGCAACCCTTTGTTTCATCCCACCTGATAAACTACTAGGATATTTTTCTTTAAAGTCACTTAAATTATATTTTTGAATTAGATTATCAACAAAATCTAAATTTTCTTTAGTAAGAGCATGTGTTAATTTAAGACCTAAAATCGCATTATCCCAAATAGTTAAATAGGGTAGTAGCGAGTCCGTTTGCAGCATATAACCAATTTTTTTATTATGAGTATCAATTAAACCTTCAAAGTCCTTATCTAAGCCTGTAAGAATGGAAAGAATAGTTGATTTTCCACATCCCGAAGGACCAACAATAGCTACAAAATCCTTATCATTAATACTAAAAGAAACATCTTTTAAAGCTAGAACTTCACCTTTTAGAGTATGATATTCTTTTTTTAGATTTTTTATTTCTAAAACTTTAGGCATTATATATCCTTAAAAGTTAATTTGAAATTTATTAGTCGTTATTAACTAGAGTCTTAAAATCTACTTTTTTCTCTATAAGGTTATTATCTAACATTACTTGTTCTAAGTTTTGATAAGCTATTTCTTTAATATGGGTATCATCATACCAACAGTCATAATCTTTATATCTTTTAATCATTGTAGTTAAATTGTTAATACTTTCATCTTTAAATTGATTATGGATAGCCTCAGCTACAATCTCAGGTTCATTATTTTTTACAAATTCTAGACCTTTATTTAAAGCTTTCTTAAATTTATCAATTATATCTTTATTATTTTCAATATAACTTTTTCTAGCATAGTAAGTTGTGTATGGCATTTCACCAGAATACGCTCCGATACTGGCAACAACATAGCCAAAGTTTTCTTTTTCTAACTTCGTAGCAGTTGATTCAAATAGATTAACATAATCACCCATACCACCGATGAAAGATCCTGATAAAGCTGCAAATTCAACAGAGTAGTTTAAATTTATTTTACTACTATCAACATTCATTTTCTTAAGAGCATTTAGAAAATTTAAAGCTGGCATTCCACCTTTACGACCAACTAAGACTTCTTTACCGTATAATTCTTCTAAATTAAAGTTATCGTTTTTAGAACGACCTAAGATAAATTGACCGTCTCTTTTTGTAAGACCAGCAAAGTTTACTAAGTAGTCTGCCTCGCCACCATTATAAACGTAGATTGTACTTTCTAAACCAGCAAAGCCAATATTAACATCATTAGATAACACAGCCGCCGCAACTTTATCAGCACCCGGTGTTAAAATTAGTTCAATATCTAAACCTTCATCTTTAAAATAATTATTTTCAATAGCAACATACCAGGGAGCGTAGAATACTGAGTGAGTAACCTCGGCAACCTTGATTTTTACTAAAGATTTATCTTCTTCTTTTTTATTATGAACACTAAGCAAGCTAATCATTAAAATTAATACTAAACAAATTATAATACTAAATATTTTTTTCATAATTTCTCTCCTTATAGATAGTATATGAAGGTATTTAAAAAGAGTGAGAATCAAAAATACAAATAATAAATAATAGGATGTTTATGTTATTTAGCAGTTCTTTATAAACAATTTTTGATTGCTTTTACTGTTTAAATATGATATAAGAGTAAAATGAAAAAAGGAAGTGCTATTATGCGTTTAGATGAAATTTTAAAAATGTATGAAAAAAGTCAAGAAAAAGCTAGCTTAAAAAAGGCTTTTAGAGAGGGAAAAATAAAAAAATTTGATGATGATCTTTTAGAAGAACTAGCTTTCTATGATTATGGTCGTTTTCCTTTATTAACTTATATTTTATGCCATAAATTATTACATACATATCATAATGAAATAACTTTAGTACTTGCAAATTTTCTATTAGCAAAAGGTCAGGTTAATTTATTAAAAGAAAAGAATAGTGACTATAGTATCTTAGAACTTATCACTGATGATAAGAAGTATATTTATGATATTGATAAAAAACTTGTTTTTGATGAAGATTATTATTTTACTATAAATTCTGATGTTGAATTTAAAAAAAACATATTTACTAACGAAATATTTTCTACTTTTCCTTATGGTACTTTCTTAGTACAAGTAATAGATTCCAATAATACTAGAGATGAATTGTTAGAAAGTATGCTTGCTGATTATAAAAATAATGTTGATATAAGTCCTAAAACTAATGCTTCTTATGAAAAAATGGCATCAGAAACTAAAGAATCTCGAAAATTTAAAAGAGAAAAAATTATTTATTTTGATTAAGTAGATTTTATTCTATTAAGAATAGAGTCTTTTTATTTATACTTTTTTGTTAATTATGTGTTATATTTTAGATAGATAAAGAAGAAAGCTTATTTAATATTTTAGACTTTATCTTGAAAGGAAGATTATATGCCACATTATAATGCTTATGATAGTTTTAAAACTAAAAAGAGTATTGAAAAGAAAAAGAAAGCTAAAGAAAAGATTTTTGGTAAAAAAGAAAAAGAAGTGGATAATTTTATTATTGATTCTTGTCCGAATGTGGAGTTGTTATCGAAGTTAGATATAATGATACTTATGTTTAATGAGCCATATGATTCTTGTATCGTTAAACAAGGAGTATCAAGTGGATTAATTGGTATAGATAGATATGAAAGCTATTTAA
>CAKOKF010000078.1 GCA_934090775.1 uncultured Bacilli bacterium | reverse complement strand
CTTATGTAGTAGCCCTTGGCGGACTAGGTGAAGTCGGCAAAAATATGTATGCTTTTATGCATAATAATGAAATATTTGTTATCGATGCAGGAGTTATGTTTCCTGAATCAGATCTTTTAGGGGTAGATTATGTAATTCAAGATACTACTTTTCTAAAAGAAAATGAAGATAAAATTAAGGGATTAATAATTACACATGGTCATGAAGATCATATTGGTGGAATTTCATTTTTATTACAAAATGTTAATATTCCCGTTATATATGCTCCAAAGATTGCTGCTGATTTAATTGTTAAAAAATTAGTTGATCGTAATATTACTTATGATAATATGGTTATCTTTAATGAAGATTATCGTATTAAAACCAAATTTTTTGACATTGAATTTGTTGGCATTACCCACTCTATTCCTGATAGTTATGCGGTAGTTTTGCATACACCAAATGGAACTATATTTGAAACCGGAGATTATAAATTTGATTTAACGCCAATTGGTCCAATGGCTAATATTCATAAAATGGCCAAAATTGGTAGTGAAGGTGTAAAACTTTTAATGGCAGATTCAACTAACTCCTTAAGTGAGGGATTCTCTAAAAGTGAATCAGTTGTTGATGAACAAATAACTGATATTATTAAAGGACATAATGGCCGTGTTATTATTGCCACTTTTGCTTCTAATATTTATAGACTTAAACATATTATTGAGTCTTGTCAAGAAAATAATCGTAAAATAATTACCTTTGGTCGTTCTATGGAAAACGCTATTGAAATTGCTTTAAATAATGGTTTAATTGAAGATAAAACTATCTTTATTGATGCTAATCAAGCTAAAGATATGAAACATAATGAAGTTTGTATTTTATGTACGGGAACACAAGGTGAACCACTTGCGGCTTTATCAAGAATCGCTAATGGAACACACAAACAAATTAGTTTATTACCTGATGATTTAGTCGTATTTTCATCAAGTGCTATTCCTGGTAATGCTTCGAGTATCAACAATGTTATCAACAAGTTGTATTTAAAAGGAGTTAAAGTATTTACTAATCAAGATTTAAGTAATGTTCATACTTCAGGTCATGCTAACCAAGAAGAGCAAAAATTAATGTTGCGTTTAATTAAACCCGAATATTTTATGCCAATGCATGGTGAATATCGAATGTTGAAAAAACAAGCAGAAACAGCTACTCTATGTGGAGTAAAACCTGAAAATACTTTTGTTATGCAAAATGGTGAAACTTTGGTATTAGATAAAGATGGAATTAGAAAAGGACCTTACATTCAAGCAGGAGATGTTTATGTAGATGGATCACGAATTGGTGATATTGGTTCAGTTGTTATTAAAGATCGTAAACTAATGAGTAAAGATGGTATTTTGGTAACTATTCTTAATATTAATCCGTTTACTAAAAAATTATTAATTAAGCCAAATGTAACAACAAGAGGATTTGTATTAGTTAATGAAAATATTGAATTAATTAATTCGATTGAAAGAAAGATTAGCGATATTGTTAATAATTATTTAAAAAATAATGATTATAACTATGTTGATTTAAGAAATACAATTATTTTAGAACTTCATCCATTTATTAATAATTTAACTGGTCGTCGACCAACTATTATTCCTGTAATTATGGAAATTAAAAATAAAAATTAAGTTTTAAAGAAAATAAAATAATCAAACTCGAAGTTGAGTTTGATTATTTTTTTGTAATTGCAGTTTTAAATTTAATATACTATTATTCTAGGCCTTTAGAGCTATTAATTGACAATTCTCTCCCTTCCTGGCCACAAATAGAATATTAAATTTTGGGTTTTATTAAATAATTTATTCGTTTTTAACATTTTAATTTTCAATTTTTTAAACTGATATAGATACACCATCCATACCATCATAAGCATTTCTAGCTTTTGTAGTATTAAAGATAAATACATTGCCATATCCGTTTATATCAAATCTATAATTCTTACTTTGACTTAATGTTACAGTGCTGCCAGCATGTTGGTAACTACCATATACTAAACCACCAGTGTAAACATCTATATTCATGTAAGTATAGATTTCTTCTGATGCACTAGAATTTAATTTGTATGAGCATCCGATTCCATCAGATGCCAAGACATATTCAGTACATCTATAGTTTGTACCATCAATTTTCCAAACTGTTGCATAACCGTCACCATAAAGACTGGTATTTGAAAACATGGCGCCGATAACATCATAACTCTTAACCTTTGGTTCATATTTCCAAGTATTTGTCATTGCCATTGTGCACACGCTACCTGAGCAAGATTTGCTAATTGCTAATCTTTTTGCTTGAGTTTCAACAAAAGATGAGTTTCTTGATTGTATATAGTCTGGTTCTTTTACAGTCACTTCAACATTGTTATTATTGACATTTAAGCGATTAATGAAATCATAATCATCCTGATTCATTATTTCAAGAAAATGTTCATCAAACATTGTTTTAGTAAGATTGTATTCTTTTTCAGTTAAACTAATGCCATTAGGATTAGTATAATAAATCTCGCTATTGGATTCAGCTTTTACTTTACCAACACCTATAATTGCAGTAGATAACATTAATAATGATAAAACCTTTTTCACTTCTGCTCTAATTCTCCTTTCCACGTTTTCATTGTAACATAGTCAGGCAAAAAAGTTCGTTCCAGTTCGTCACATTTTAATTTTTTAACTCAATTTCATAATTGTTTTTAAAGTTTTCCACGATTGTATTATATTTTGTACAATCGCCATATAAACACATGTCATTTTTTAAATCGTAAATAAATAATTTTGAATAAGGTTCCGTAGATATATCTAACAATACTAGATAATAAGTTTTGTAATCATAAACAAGTTTAATATTTTCATATAACATATCCATATTTTTAGTTTCATTATTATATTCAAATCTTACTTTTGTATTATTTATGTCCTTTTCATAAGTATAAATATTATTATTAGAATCATAAGAGAAATTGTCTTTTACAAAATTTGGTAAATCTTTATTATTTAACATATTACTACTTAAGTTAATGTTACTGCTGTTATTCTTATTGATATTAAATATTTGATTATTAGCCATCTCTAAATTATATTGTAATTTAATAGTCTCAACTTTATCTTGATAATATATATCAACATATAAGTCATCTAAATATTTTTCTAAATTATTAAAGTTTAAATAATTGTCATTATCGTCTAAATTTCTTAATACTGCTCCATCTTCTCGACTACTTAAAATTATCTTTTTATCTTTGTCCTTTGCATAAAAGATATATTTATCATAATTAGTATCATCACCATTGGAATTTATAATATCACCAAACTTAATATAAGACTTATTTTTAGATATTATCATCAATGTATTTTTTATATCAAAAGCATCACTTTTAGCACCCACACTATATACTTTTATTGAATTATAATTAAATATAAAATAAGAGCCAAGAACAAAAATAAAAGATGAAATAATAATGATAAAAAACATTTTATGTGCTAAATCAATTTTCTTTTTACTATCATGCATAATGGTTGCTGATAAGTTTTCGATTTCCTTAGCATTACTATTGTTCTTACGTTCACCATAAATTATTTCATCTACAGTAATATCAAAGACTTTAGCTAAAGCAGTCAAACAATCGACAGCTGGAATTTTACTACCTGTTTCCCATTTTGATATTAATGATCTACTTACATTTAACATTTCACCAAGTTGTTCTTGAGTTAAGTTTTTACTCTCTCTTAACTTTCTTATAAACTCAGCCATTTTACTAACATTCATAAATTCCCTCACATCCATTAGATAATTATATCATAATGAATGTTTGTTTTAAAACATTTTATCAATACTTTTAGGAACTTTGTCTTTTAATATAGTTTCAATTATTTTATCTTCTTTTGCTTTACTTATATTTTTACCTGTCATTTTGGACAAGGTACCTATAACTTCTCTTATTGTATTTTCATTTTTCATATTACCATTATTTAACTTTTCGGCTAAATCTAAAATGGTTTTCTTATTAACTTTAGTTTTCTTTTCTACCTTATTAAAAAATTCATCATTAAAATTCATAAATATCACCTATCCTGCTATTAATATATGAAATTTAAAAAAAAAGAAGACAAAAACATAAAAATTATATTATTGTCTTCTTAATCAATATTTATTTTCTTTAATTTTTTTTAATACTTTATTAACGTCAATATCTAATTCTTGTTCTTTATTATTATCGCTAACTT
>CAKOKF010000077.1 GCA_934090775.1 uncultured Bacilli bacterium | reverse complement strand
ATACGAAAACTGTTTCAACCACTTGTAGCGAGACAACCCCAACAGCAAACTGTGCCAAAAAAGGCAATGGCTATGCTAAAATAACATTACAAAATTAAAATAAAGTAAGCAAAAAAATTTAATAAGACTTGCTTTTTTTTAATATTTATAAGATAATTAAGAAGTATAGATAGTAAGGAGTCGTAAAACATGAAAAATAGCATTACCTTTATATTAGAATCACCTATAGAAGATATAAAATCTTATTTAGAAAGCAGTAGTATTATAGATATATTGGCTATCTTAGAAACCATAAAAAAATATGCTAAAATGGATGCCAACTCAGTTGAAACTATAAAAGAAATTGAATCTAAACAACAAATCGCTAATAGTAACCTTGCTATCACAGAAAAACAGTATACTATAGCTGAAAAAACAAATGCTTCTTCTTTAGAAATTAGTAAAATTTTAGAAACTCAAAATAATTATAATGCTGAAATCGATAAACTTACTAGTCAAAAAGATGAAATTATTCAAAGATTTAAGGACAAAAAACAATCCATCTTTACTTTAGCTTGGAATATGATTTTGAATGCTCCTGTATCAAAAATAGAAGACTATCGTAATAGTCTAATTGTATGGTTAAAAAATAGAATTGAAATAATTGAAAGTAATAAAAGTGATAAAGAAATTACTACCGACACTCTTTTAAAAGAACGTAACTTTACCAAAGAAGATCTTACTATCAATGCCATAGGTTCGGAAATTAAATCTATGGAAAGTAAGATATTAAATCAAGAACTAGTTTTTAATGCTGAAACTATTAGTAAAATGAAATCACTAAGAGCCAAGAAAGACTCGTTAGAACATGAAACATTTACCTATATTTGTACAGAAAAATTAAAAAATTCTTTAAAAAAGATAAGCAATGATATTACAAAACTACAAATGGAATTAGCAAATATCATGCATATGGATACTAATACTCTAAAAGAACTAATCTTAAGTGACTATGTTGAAACCAAGGAAACTATTAAATTAGCCAACTATTCCCGTATTCGTAGTTCTTACTCCAAAAATGTTAGCCAAGTTCCTACTGATTTAAAACCTATTTATCGTAGTATTTGTATCGAATATGAAGAAGCTTTAAAATCAATAGAAAATCCAAGCTTTGAAGGAAAAACCTTAGATGAATTAGAAAGTGAACTTAAAGAAGCTCATAATTATATAAAAACTTTAGAACAATATAAAACTAGTAAAATTGATACAAACATAGAAACTAAGTTATTATATACAACAGTTCGTAGTGAAGGTCTCTTTACTTTACCATTTTCTAAAGAAAAATGGCTATCTTATTTTGGCCAATACTTTGAAGCTTTATTAAATGATATAGCACCTTTAGAAGAAAAAAATAAAGAATATATTTATTTATCATCTCTTAATTTAAAAAGTGATAAAGTAAATAAAGAATTAGAAGCTTACGAAGAAGATTTAAAATATCTTTTAGATAGATTATATAATAAAGTATTATCTTTGTATTTAAGACATAATTTATATATAAATGTTAATATTTATGATTATCGTGATACCGAGACTTTTACTAAATATTTAGAACATCGTAATAAGAGTATAGATAGAGAAATAGAAGAAGTAAATAATACTGTCCAAGAATTAAATCGTAAAAAGAGTAATATCTTAGAATTAATTAATAATGTTTATAATCATATTGATACCGTAATAAAAGTTAAATTAAATAGTATTTTAAATGGTACTTATGTTAAAGAAACAAAAGAAGATAATATTTTATCTAGTTTACCTAACAATTCTTTAAGTTATCAAGATTATAATGATACTAATGATAATGTTTTTGATACTATACCTACATATAATGCAAATGAAAATACTGAAGAAGTAAATTTAGAAATACCTCATCGAGAAACTAAAAAATTCTTTGGCGATATACCATCTTCATTAGATGATGCTACCACTTTTAATCCTGATGATATTTTTGGGGAGACAAAAGATATTGAAGGTACTGATTTACCTGCTTCTAGTGTTAAGGCATCAAAAACTGTTCCTGAAGTTGAAGAGTCATCTATAACCAAAGTTAGTGAAGAAATTCCTGATAATGATATAATAAATTTTGAAGAAGCACCTGTATCAATAAAGAAAGAAGAGGACCAAAAGGATAATACTTCTTATTTAGATGATATAAGTAGAACTGATCAACAAGCTTTTAAAGATTTATTAGAACCTAAAGAACCAGCAAGTTTTAATACTTCTACGGATTCTAACTTTCTAATTAATCAAGAAGAACCAGTAAAAGAAACTCCAAAAAGAGGTTTGAAAGTTATTAAACAAGAACCTGTAGTTGCTAAAAAGAGTACTAAAGTTCAAGAACCAATTAAAACTGATGCTCTAGAGATTAAAGAAAGAATTGAAAATCGAGAATTAGATAAAACTTCAAAACCAGCACCAATCTTTAATCCTGCTACTGCTAATGATGTTGCGGAAGATTATAATGATTCCAATGCCCCAATTGATCTAAATGCTTTCTTAAATGGAAATCTTGCAACTATTCCTAAAGATCAAAATGATACTAATGGTAAAGAAGATAAAAAATTAACCTTAAGTACCGATGATAACGTTGATTTAATGAACTTCTTAAGTCAAATTGAAACTAATGATTCTAAAGCTGCTTAAACTTATTAAAAGATATGTAAAAATATTGCATATCTTTTTTGTTTGTGATACCTTTTCTTTAGGTGAAAACATGCAAATAATTAAATATACAAAAAAAGGTTCTAATAAATATGAACTAACTTTAAAGGATAACACTAAATTAACATTATACACTGACCTTATTCTAAAATATAATTTATTAATAATAAAAAATATTGATAATAATATAAAAAACGAAATAACTAATGCTAATTTAAAACTAGATTGTTATTATAAAACTTTAAGATACTTAAGAAATATAAAATGTACAAAAGATATAAAAAACTATTTACAAGATTATCCTTCAAATATAATAAATTATACTATTACTAGATTAACTAAAGAAGGCTATTTAAATGATTCTAGATATGTTGAAGCTTATATAAACGATAAAGTATTATTAAGTAATGATGGATATTATAAAATATATTATTCTCTAAAAAATAAAGATTTAGATGAAAATCTTATAAAAAACTATTTAAATAACATCGAAGATAAAATATGGTTAGATAAAATAAATAAAATAATAAATACTAAATTAAAAAGCAATACTAAATATAGTAATAACTTATTAATAAGTAAAATAAAAACTTATCTTAAAACACTTGGATATCAAGATTATCTAATTAATATAGCCTTAGATAATATTAATTTAGATACCTCTAAAGAAGATGAAAAATTAGAAAAAGACTATCTAAAATTATTTAATAAATATAAAAATAAATATGAAAAAAATAAGTTAAATTATATTTTAATAGGTAAACTATATCAAAAAGGTTATGATTTAGATAAAGCCAAAAGAGTAGTAGAAACTTCCAATTTGTGATAAAATTAGCATAATAGGAGTAAGTATGAATAATAAATTAAGTATTGAAGAATTTAGAAAATATAAAGAACAATTACAAAAAATAATTGATGACTTTAAAAATAATTATGAAGTAATGAAAAATAATCCTTCTTATAATGAAGCCCAAGAAGAAGAAAAAAGCATTGCTGCCTATTTTAAAATTGAACAAGATCTTTTTAGTTATGATTTAAGTGCTATCCCATACGAAGAGTATCAAAACCTATCAATTATAGCAACAGACCAAGAAGAATTAGATTTGTCAAATAGCCATGCTAATATTGATTTTTCGCTTGTCGAGGTATATGGTCACTGTAATTTTAAGGGGTGTAACTTAAAAAATATTGAAAAAGTAAATGATAGAATAAGTCCTAAGTATTTAGATACTGATATCCTTTTAAAAAATAAAGATTTATTTTTATCTAGTAGTTTTCCCGAATGGTTCCAAGAAAAATGGTACTATGGTGATTTATCAATCGAAGAGGTAACTAAATTAGACAAGACTTTAATAGAAGAACTTAGCAGTAATCCGCAAATTTTATATCATCTTAGTAATAGTCATGATGTTTATATAATTAGAAATTTAGGTTTAAAAAAAGCTCTTTCTATCTATAATTATTCTAAAGAGGAATATCAAGTATTAAATGGTCTTATTTTTAATCTATCTAATACCTATTTTAATAAAATAGATACAACATTAGATGATCCAAAA